>CALKOP010000204.1 GCA_938091155.1 uncultured Flavobacteriales bacterium
GGGAGACCATAAATCAAGCTTAAAAGAAAGAGTTCTGTACATGTTTAAGGAACAACTTTTAGAGAAAATTTATACCTGTAAGGACTTGGAGTTAAGATTTACATCGGGTTCCGGATCAATTACTATCGAACCGGAAGAAGTGAAAAGCTTCAAGGAATTGTGTGACAAGTTTTATGAAAAAGTCTTCATCAATAAAAGCGTTTAACAAAATTGATTTAGATACTATCATCGCAACTATGCCCTTACCGATAATTAAACTTTGCTTGTAGATTAAATCTTCTTGCATTTCTTAAGTCTCGCTTTAATTATTACGCGCAGAAAAAGAGACCGCTTGAAAGACCTGTTATCGCTGGATCATTCATTCTCGCTTTGAATGCTTTCATTTATCTGCTCAATCAAGTTATTGGAGGAGTCGATTAATTGATTGTAGTTATATATTCTCATCTCCCAATGCTCGGTAATCTCCCGACATTGGTGATTACTTTCTTCATTACAATTATGATTTTGGAAATTTGATGAATCTTTTTGATAGAGCTGTTTTAATCTCCGCATTTCTTGCTCCATAGAATGTTTCTTAATGAGTAGCTTCTTGATAGCTGTTGAAGCTGCGAAATAATTTTTACCAAACTTTTCTTCTACTTGCCGATAGTTATTCCTGACAGCATTTACATTACGAAATCTTTTGGTTCCATTACTGCCTTCTGGAACGATGACTTGCGGATTATCGTCTAAGACTTGGTCATCGCCAATTTTTTCTGGAATCTCCCCAATTTTCGAATAAGCGGTTGATTCAATGAAGCAAAAACCTGAATTATAGCTTCCCTTATCGTCTACTTTTATTCCCAAAGCCATATGATTAGCTTGAGGGTAGATAAAAAAGCATATTTGATAGCCCGCTTGTATTAAGATTTTGGCGAGAAGTATTGACTTATCTGAGCAAACACCCGACTTTAGGAAAATAGTTTCATAAGGAAAATACACTTCGTGATCTTCAATGTTAAATGCCTTGTCGTGGTCATAAGCAATTGCACCTTGCACGAATCGGGTTGCCTTTACAACAAAATCTTTTTCTGAGAAATTATCGGAATTTAGGACCTTGATGATTTCGGAAATTAGATTCCTATCGTCCTTGGACATGAGAAAGATAGACCAGAATCTCTTTTGCCAATCAGCACTTTCGCCAATCACATACTTTTCTGAGCCGTAATGGCTATTGTAAATTTCGGATTCTAAGTTTAGTTGAAAAGTGTATTGAGAAGTGTCGAGTTGAAAAGTGTAATCCTCAAACTCCTCTGAAGTCACAAGATTCTCAATTTGGATTGAATAATTCTCCTCATCACTGCCACACTTAGCAAAAAGTATAATCAGTAAAAGTGATGTGACAGCTTTATATAACCCGCAGCTCATAGATTTAGAATGAATCATAAACAACAAATGCCTTAGTTATAAAGATTATATTTTCACCTTCATTAACTTCGTTTACATAATGAATATCCGAATTTACGCTTTAACGGTTATCTTGTTTCTTAATTCTTGTGTGGATGACGCGAAAAAAACTCGAATTGATGAGGTAACGTCAGTGAATACTGAACTTGATGAATCAAAGGAGAGCGATGAAACAAGGGCAAGAAAATTTGTCTCCATGAATTTAATTGGTGACAAAATCGTTTCTAAAATTGGTCATACCGTCAACACAATGGCATATGAATATTCCCCTGTACTTGATGCGAAAAATCAACTACTTTACTTCACGGGAATGGACCGCACTGGTTTTTATGATTTCAAGCAATCATTAATTGATTCCAAGAATTCAGGAGGAGAAGATATTTTTTTCAGCAGATTGGTTAATGGAATCTGGACAGATGCAAGGCCCCTAAGTTTTTTAAACACAAACAGTCATGAATCCGTCTCTTACGTCTGTGACAATGGAGATCTTCTTGTTACAGCCAACTACGAAGAAAACTTGGGTTTAAATGAAGCTGGTGTAGAAACCACTGACATATTCATTGCCCGTCCTAATGGAAATAAATTTAGTGTCGAGCACCTACCTGAGCCTGTTAACTCAATGTACTTCGAAGCAGATGCCATCTTCAGTGGTGATGAAGCATACGTAGTATTTTCCTCAGATAGACCGGGTTGCGTAGGAGATTATCACAAAAAAGGTTGGCTCTGGGAAAATTGTCTCTGGGGAAATACTGATATTTATGTTTCAAAAAGAAATAGTTATGGCTGGGATAATGCAATTAATCTTGGCGATGTGGTCAACACTGGGCTTGCGGAGAGGTTTCCATGGCTCTCAAAAGATGGATTAACTTTATTCATATCCAGCAACGCTTATACCGATATTGCCAATATGGACGTTTACGCCTTCACAAGAAGCGATAATCAAAATTGGACGGACTGGAACGGACCTTTCGAAGTTTCAGGGGTAAACACAAAAAATGATGACATCGGGTTTAAACTTATGGAGGACAGTACTTTGTTTTTCGCTAGCGCAACCAACCTAACTTTTACTCCTACGATGGCGGCTAGAGGCGGTGATGCCGGCGTAAGGGAAACCAATTTTCGAACAGGATATGACTTATTTGGCTGTCAAGTAGCATCCTTAAAAAGTGGTCAAGTCATGGATATATACACAGGTAAAAATAACTCAGTATATACACTCGAGGATGTCTGTTTCGAATTGAACTCTTTTGAACTCAAGGAAGAGTTCTACATGGATATAAAAATGGTCGTTGATTATATATCACTAAACCCAGACTTAAGTGTAGAAGTGATTGGGTTCACAGATGATACAGGTGATTATGACTACAATCAAACCCTCAGTCTTAATAGAGCGCAATCAGTTGCTGATAAGATGAAAGAGGCCGGCTTGCAAAAGCATCTAAACGTCTTAGGTAAAGGGGAATCCAACCCAAAGTACGCAAACAATTCGAGTCAGAAATACAAAAACAGAAGAGTTGAAATCAGGTTTTCGGAGAATGACTGATAATTAAAAATGGAAGTTAAACCGTTCGTAATTTTCTAAAAGACAGGCTTTTTTATGGATTGCAATGGTTGAGTTACCAAACGTCTAGTCCAAAACGCAGAATAAGAATTATTTACAATCAACGAGCAAAGTGAAGTTGCCTTTATACTCATCAATGAGGTCATAATTATTTTTCCTCCCCCCATCAATTATTGTCTTAATGATATGTTTCATTTTATTTTCTGAAAGACATTGAATAAACTTTAGCAGCTCCTCTGCGGGACAGCATAGAAGAAATTTTACCGCCCGTGTGGTAATCTTAAAGGTCCCTTCTAAAACTAATTGTGTGAGATGCTCTGTAGTTTTTATCGCAGAGGAGTTAAGTGCACTTTCGATATTAGGAGAAATATCATTGTTATCAAGAGTTGCATAATAAAGAAATGTCGCCTTATTTGAGATTGATAAATCACGCAGTAGTTTTTCCACCACTAACTGATGCGTGCCCGTTATCGAAATATCATCTAAAAATAATAGAGTGGTGTTCTGATTTGGTTGGTTGGGAATTGAATAGGTGTCATTTTTGATCAGGTTGTATCTTTCCTCGGCAGACATTGCACCATAATCTTCGACATAGGTTTGCTCGCGATCAATTTTCCCTTCTGAAATATTCAATCCTAGATTTAATTCTCGCAGTTCTGCTAAAAAGCAATTGGTTAAATGATAACTCGCTGTGGGTAAGTATGAGTAAGGACTGCTGAAGACTAAAATATTTTGACAGTTAAGCGTGGGTAGAATCTCTCTACCAAAATAACTTACCAAGTCATGACCGAATTTTTGAGCTATTTTGAAATCTCCGTATTTAAATCGACTATAATTTCTAGCTGAGAAGCTCAAGTTTTCACGGTCCGTTATGGAATGAACCGAGTATCGTTTGTTTCTTAGTTTCCTAGAGTCTTCCATCTACAAAAAGTGCGTTAAACCCAAATTGAATAGCACCATCAATATCACTCTTCTGATTATCCCCAATGTGCAATATCTCCTTCCTCGATGAAACAAAAGCATTGTCAAGGACTAATTGATACATCGAATCGTGAGGTTTTGAACAACCCGTAGCATCGGAGAATAAGCAGAACTTAAAGTTTTCTAATATCCCTGAATGAGTTAAGAAATTTAAAATCGTTTCGCCAGGAATGAACGCTGTATTGCTCGTTATTGAGCAACTGATGCCTTTTTTTCTTATCAGACTCAGGGATTTTAAGCAGTTCTTATTTAGTATTGGTGGATATTTTAAGAAGAGGGATAAAGTTTCTTCATAGAGCTCGCGATAAATTCCCTCCGAAATGGAAAGCATTTCAAAAACGCGACTATATAAGCTTAGAGGAGAAATAATTTCATTTTCTGTTTCCATTTTCAAATTATAATCTCTGCCAATCTCGGAGAAGGCTGCGAAAATGTCAAAACCATTAAACTTCGAATTCCCTCGAATCAATTGTGTCCTTTTAGACTTAAATGTCTCATTGGAAAAAGCTAACGTCCTCCAAAAGTCGAATGATACGTGGCTTATTCTCTCCGAGTGCACTAATCCATCCACTTGTTTCCAATCTTCTCTCATTGTAAATTCAAAGGTTTAAAAATTTCATGAGGCTTCTAATGACCTAAAAAATATAATTATTACCCTTTAGAGTAATTAGAGACCGCCAGGTTTAAAAATCAATAACCTAATCTTCACTCGTGAGAGTTTTTTTATCCGACAAATTCATGACTGAGTCTTATTAATTGCGCTTTGATATACTCTGACCAAAGAAATAATATAAGTTGAACTTTTCGCGAAAAAAGAGTGCTGTGTTGAACTCGGTTTTATCAAATGTTTTTCTCTTAATTCAATAAGCTAAGAAGCTTCGAAAAAAACACGGACCTCAAGCATATTTTTTATTTGCCCGAGCAACAGTGCGCTCAAATTCTTTTCGGAAAACAACAAGAAAACGATACTTTTTGTAAACTTGTCAACTTTTGATGTTTTCGGAGACCTAAAAACCTATGTATAAAACTCCATTCATATTCCTCCTAGCCCTCAATTTTGTCTCATGTTCATTACTTGAAACCAAGGAGGATGTTATTTCTGAGTTAGAAGTTCTTGTAGATTCGCTTGATCCTACTCATAGCGATTTAACCCCAGAATTAATAGAAGTTTTTGACGCTGAATTTCTTGATTTAACTGAAAATAGGATTCCCGTGTATAAATCTGACATGACGCCCGAAGAGCGTAAAATCATAAATGATTTAGTAGGAAGATATCAAGCGAGAAAACTTCAATTTTTTGCAAAAGAGACAAAGGAAAGAATTCAAGACGCGCTCCAGCAAGGCGCCGCTATGACGAAGGAATTGTTGCCCGATTCTCTAAACATAAAAGAAGCTCTAGAGCAAACAGAAGCATTAATTAAAGAATTACAAGAATAAGCCATGAATAAAAAAAGAATGCAAAACATGCGTGTTCCGCTTCTTGGTGCGGTGCTAGCGATGGGCTTGATAATCCCATCCTGCGGAGGCGAAGGGTTTCTAGTTGATAGCGATTTAATAAGTAAATACCACTCCAATGTCCTTGATGGAAGCGAAATCATTAGTTCCGCAGATGAAAATAAAATCATGTGTTACCTCGACTATTCTATAGGTGTGGGGCCAGCAATGAAGGAGACATCTACATTTAACCAAGCGCTCAAGAATTTTTTCGAAAGTAGATCTGTAGAATATTTTAGAATTGGCGAGCAAGATACAGCACAACCAATTGAAGACATCAACTCTGCGGAGGCATCTTTCGATAACCTCAACAACTACACGGATAGAGGCTCTAAATTAGGGGTTGCTATTGATGCTTGCGTGAACAATAAGACGGCACAAAGCATATTTATTTCAGACTTTGAAAGAGTTGATGACGCAGATCATCTAGTTCCACAAGCTGGCTTCGAGGAACAACCGCATCCAATAAAAATTGAGGCGTGGGCTACCCGCCAGTTCAAAAATTGGCTGCAGAGCGGGAATCAATTAGATATTTATTGTTATCCATACAGCAGGCCTGATGCTTGGTTTGATAAATCAAACTCAACTCCAAAACCAACGTATCCCAACCATCTCTATACTATCGTATTTACTCCTAAGCCTTTAATAGAAGACAATTCAAACGTAATTAGTTATCTAAATGAAAAAGTTTTGGAGTTTCCCGAATTCCAACACTATGAATTCAATCTGAATGGTATAAGGAAGGAAGTGAATCATACAACAGCCGAGATAGGAAGCGCCAATGAGATTTTAACAGTTTACGACATTGACTTAAATGAATCGCCACAGCAGTACGAATATTATCAGTTTTCCGGCGAAGAACTCGCTGAATTTGTTTGGGACGATGCATATGAAGATAAGAGGCTAATAACGGGGCTGAAGATTTTTGAAGAGATAGATTGTATAGAAAACATTTCGTATGATCTGAATGTATTTGATATCACCTCAAATTTAGAGGAGTTTTACACTTCAATTTATTCAAATGAGGAAGTAGTAACTGACACAAACCAAGAGGATGGCAGTGTCGATACAATATCCGGCGGAGCTTTAGTTGCTTATGAGTTTGACAATGGAGTACCCAATCAAGATTTTTTTGAATTTGTTTATAACGTTCAAACAAAAGAGGCGGGTATTAAATTGAACAAAGATTTCACAGGGGTAGATGAAGATAAAGTCTTTAGAGTTGATTTTGTGATTACCGATGTGGAAAGGTCAGGATTTGACGAGAAGGATTATGAAACGCTCTCTCTTCATTATAACGCAAGTGTTCAACGGATAGAGGCGTTACCGGAAAGTTTGGACGGGGCTGTACGCGATTTGACAAATTCTATGAACAACAAAAGAATATTTACTATTTACATAATGATAACAGCCTAATTATGTCTCTTTTGACATCTTAATATAAAACATAAACAACCATGCATCTATTCAATCTAATAATGATCACTGTAAAATCTCCCAAGCAACTTGATGCCTTGGATATCCAAACATATATTTTTGCTGCCGTAGCATCTCTTTTGTTTTTATTGATTGCTGCAGCTATCGCGAGCATGATAAAATTTGAGGGTGGCAGCAAGCCATCAGACCCTGGCAAAAGACGCTTATGGTTTTGGGTTTTGGGGATTTTGAGTTTCGCTACATTTTTCTTGTATAACATGTTTGCCGTTGCTCCCACAATAGCACCGAATCTCCAGAGTAAGTTTATGACCACGAATATCATATCGTCAGTGATAACACTCATCGTATATATCGCCCTAGGGTTTACCCTCAGCAAGATTATGCGAACTAAAAAAATCGGGAATTGGTTTCCATCTAAAAGCAACTGATAAATCATGGCAGCAACAGATAAATATTTTCTAATAGCAATTGGAGGTACGGGAATGCGGTGCTTAGAGTCGTTCACGCACTTGTGCGCTATGGGGATG
>CALKOP010000205.1 GCA_938091155.1 uncultured Flavobacteriales bacterium
CGACACCGTTTGGCATTGATGTCCAAACTTTCAACTCATCACCACTAGTAAATGTGATGCTAGACTCAACAATCGCAAGCGTATCACTCTGGATAGCTAAGTTTCCAGTCCATTGAGAAGAAACAGTAGTTCCGCCATTGATTGAGTAGTTCAAGGAACAAGAAGTCAATGCAACTAATCCCACGTTGTTTAACATGATAGAAATAGAAGTGTCATCGGCACAAAGTGGTGCATCTGGAGTTAATAAATCACCGGGTTGTGCATTATTCGTTGGAACAACAAATTCATCCGCTCCAATATCTGGAGTAGTTGTACTTCTAGTTTCACCATCGATATCAACTGTTACACCAACATATGACCCCATATTGTTTATCGCATTAGATCCTGAGTGCAAATCAGTGTTACTCATGAAAAGTGGATCCGCAACTATTGAGTTGTCATCTAATGATGTACCTGAATTCCAAGCAGAAAGGGTAGTGCCCGTTGTTCCTGAATAAGAATCGTAGTTATAAATCTCAGTAGCCGATGCCCCATCTTGATACGCATTGTAGTCAAAATCCGTAAAGGTGTTAGTCATCGCGTTATAGTAGCTGTAGTAATAGACGTTGTATCCATTTCCTCCAGGGTTAGCAATGATATTGTTAGTGAAAGTATTTCCGTTATACGTTCCAGAGTAATAATAAAGATAAGCTCCATAATTATTACCTGAACCAGACGTTCGGATGGTGTTGTGATCGATATTTGTGTATCGAGTGTAATACATCTGTAATCCTCGCTGAGCACCAGATTCATTTTCGTCAACAAAGTTGATCATGTTGTTGCTAACAGTTACAGGATTTGTTGATGTTCCCTGTGCGTAATAGATATATGGCCCATATCCTCCAGCTGATCCGTCAAGATCAATGGTGTTACCACTGAAAGTTGATCCAGCAGCAGGATAATACCAATAACCAGCGTATGGGTAAGAATAAGAACCTGGATTGTTTGCTATGTAGTTATTAGTCATTGTCCATTTAACATATGGATAGTAACCATAGTAACCGTAAATTCCGCGATAATACCAATTGGTAATTTCACACTCATTCATTTCAACAGATGAGTTTGAACCTAAGTAATATACATAGGCACCATAATATCCTCCATCTAAAGAACAACCGTCCATTGAGAAGTTGTTAGCCGTAGTTCTATATAGATACAATGGGTATCCTGAAGTTCCAACTGGATTTGAGAAATTACAGTCTTCGAATCGAATATTCGTTGCTGTACCATAATATATGTAACAAGGATAGCTTGAAGTCGCCGTAATGTCTAATTCCTTGAAAGTAATGTTATTCAAGTTAGAATAGTACATTCTGAGCGTTTGTGAAGCTCTTGTGATTTCAGGATTTGAAGTATTCGAAGCATCACTTTGAAAAGTAACTGTGTTCGTTGTATTTGTTCCAGAAATTGTCGCGCCATATCCAAAATAGATCTGGTCGTTAGAATAGTTACCTGTGAGTACATTAAATGTAACAGGTGCATTTACACCTTGAGAAGTCAGGGCACTACAGGCTGCAGCAAACGTTTGATAGTTTGTGCCTCCCGTTGCCGAAGCAGAATTAATCGTGTAGTTTCCACTCAATTGAGCAAAACCAACAGTGACTAAACATCCGCTAAGAATAGAGAGTAGCGTTTTTTTCATGTTATTTATAATTAAGATTGGTTGCCGAATATACAGATTTGTTGATCAATCAGAAACAATGATTTGTCGACCATCTATAATATATGATTCCTAAGGCAAAAAAAAGGGCGACCCGCTGGGGCCGCCAGTTGCCGAGCCACCATTGACAGTGCAGTTGCCGCTCAACTGAGTAAAACCTCCAATAGCAATCAAAGCACTCGCGATAGAGAACAAAACTTTTTTCATGTTAATTAATTTAAATTAGAGAGGAAAAGTAGGCCATCATTTTGGTGTACTAAACCCTTATTGATACTTCGGTTTGGGATGCATCGAGGACCTTTTTTTAGTCTTAGTTTTATTTTAATAGATGAATCATTTCTCTTGATCGATTAACTAAAAAATAGCTATCAGGATTCTTGGATTTATACTTGTGCATTGTTGATTATTGGGCAAAAAAAATGAGGTTCAACAGAACCTCATTTTCAAAAGTAGATCTCATTTTTATTAAACCACGTCTGCTTCTTGATTACGATGAAGATATCCCATTAGTACGGCCATTCTATGGCTGCGTGAAGAAACATTCCAGACAACATCAAGGTCAATCGCATAATATCCTTTATCATATGAATCGAGGTACTTGTTGTAGATCTTATTCTCTAGTTTCAAATCAATATCTAGCTTGGCTATCTTATCTGTATAAAGCATGGCTAGATACTTCTCAGGAAAATCATCCATGTCCATGCGAATAAAACGATACGGCCTAAAAAGGTATTTAAGTCGATTCGCTCGGTTTGATGATCGCTCTTCTGCGGGTAATTGTGCTCGGGGAACATTTCGAAGTTCAATTTCTTCGGGTTGATCTTTTTTAAAAAACCGTGGTTGGGGATTAGGTGTAATGACGTTTCCTGCATTACGAAATAGAGCGTTGAAGCAGCGCTGCGGTCCAATTATCATTTCTCCCGTATTACGATCTTTGAGGGACCGAATAAAAATGGAAGCCGCATAATCTTCACAACCAAAAGTTATGTTGATGCCTCCTTCTGTTATCCACCAGTTGGCCAATTGACGTCGGTTTATTGAGTCGTCTATATTCGGATCGTTATGAATATCAGATTGAGTTTGAAGTAGAAATTCGGTTTCATAAATTTCGAATGAGCTATCAATAGTTTGGATGTACCAATTACGATATACATATTCAGCAAAAGCTCTAAAATATTCTGTTAGGTGTGCCTTTGGCTCTATTCGCGCAAGTTTCTCGAACTCCTTCATTTAAATTTTATTAGCACAGCATTTCCTTCATCAAAAATTGATCCACCAGGCGGTTTAAATAAAATCGCATCAAAATTATTGTATTGCGATTTTGCGTCTCTCACTAAATCCTGTTTCATTTCTTCGTAACTATCCAAGTTCCATTTACCGCCTCTAATGTCAATCTGCCCCACTTTTTCATATTCTGCAATGGGCTGGCAATCGGTGAAAATGTAAACATTGTCTAATGAATCAACGCGGGCTAAGTTATTTTTAGCTTGGAGTTCTTTCCCGCCCATAACCTCTGTGCTATCGTTATGCTTAATTCCACCAATCATGATCTCAAAAAGTTTATACCCAAAAACTGGAGAACAACAATCTTGAGCATTAGAGCAAACGACTGAGGACATGAAGAATACTGCGAAGAGAAGTCGCATAATGATGGGCACGCTATTTAGGATGGCATTTTGGTTTAATCCCCAACTGCTTTTCAAAGCTATATTTATTTTCTGAGACAACTAATAATCCCAATGGGGTCTCTCTCGTAGCCATAGAGGTCTTGAAATAGAGACACTAAGGCAAGAGGAAATGCCTCTAATAGAATTATGACCCCGAGGGGTTTACAGATCTGTTTTCCCTCTGGATGACCTGAGGGGGTGTGTTTGGGGTGTAATTGCGATAGTAATCTATTCGATTACTAAAGATTATTCTAATTGATGAATTTCAAACCCTTTTCTAGCTTTAAGAAATCGTTTATCGAAAGGCCATATTCTCGCTCGTACTTTTCGATTATTTCAATTATTCCTTCACGTAAATTATAATTCTCTTCAAAATCTGTTTCATGATCGAGAGTAAATTGATGACTCTGCTCTAAAAAATTCGCCCTATCAGAAAAAATTCCTGCATATATTGACTCAAAATTGATATCGACTTCCAAATGACTTCCCTCAATCAAGGTTGAAGCCATTACCTTCATCCCTTAATCCCCCACAAAAATCAAAAGTTGACTGGCAGAATAATGGCAGTAGATAACCAATAACAGCTAAATTTGAGTAAACCAAAAGTTATTTAATTTACCAGTCATTAATCTGAAAATATCAAACTGTAAGGGTTGAAGTTGAAAGGGGTGAGAGGGGTTAAAACCTAGTCGTAACAACACTTGCAATAAAATAAAGACGACCTCTGGCTCATAATAAAAAACCCCCAACGCTATTAAAACGATGAGGGTTTTGAAGTGACCCAATCAGGACTCGAACCTGAAACCTGCTGCTTAGAAGGCAGCTGCTCTATCCGGTTGAGCTATTGGGCCGGATAGTTGATCCGAATAGGATCACAATAAAAAAAGTCTCCCGGAGGAGACCTAAGTCGGGGTGGCAGGATTCGAACCTGCGACCTCCTCGTCCCAAACGAGGCGCGATAACCGGGCTACGCTACACCCCGAGACTTATTTTAAAAAAAAAACCGCCCTTAAAAAGGACGGTAAATGTATGATTTCCTTGATTAAAATCGCAATCTAAAAACTACTATTTCGAATGTTAGCAACCGCATCAGCTAAAGCGGCAACATCCTTTGTGTTATAGCCCTTAGCGTTCTTCTTAATCACTTTAATTAAAGGATCCAAGGCGCGTAGTTCTTCGCTCAATTTTGTCATTTCTGCATTTGATTCGAATACTCTGCATAAATGCTGAACACTTCCAACACTATTTACAACTTCAAAAAACCCGATTCGCACTTGATCATCCTTAATGTCATCTTTCATTGATTGACAACTGATATGAAGACCCTCAATAAATCCACCAATAATCATAAAAGTTGCATACTGAGCTCTTTCTTCAGAGAACAATTGATCTTTTGCTTTTAAATATGCTTTGGTAAGCAGAACAGGTTTGTTAACCGTAGAATCCTCTCCAGCCATTTGTGACATTAATTCCTCATCAAATGCTTCCGCAACACCTAAAGCACTAGCAGTGCTCAGTAGACCTTTCATTCTATCCATGGCGATTTGCGTTTGTGCGTAGGATGCTGAATAGACTAGGTCGCTACCTATGGCTCCAATACCCATTGCTTGTTTTGAAGATCCACTAAATGATTTGCTTGCGGATAGCATGGCTGCATCATTAAATGCATATCCCTTCTCATTCATATGCTTAAAAAGCTCGGCAGAGGACTCGATGTTTGTTTTCACAACACCGAGTTCTTGCAGATAACCAGACGGTAAGGAATCTGCTTTCTCAAAGGTGTATTTTGGACCAGCGTCCTTAACCTCGCCGTCACCACCGCATGATACTATGGTAAACGAAAGGGATAATAACGATAGGGTAAACAGGTTTAATCTTTTCATAGGTATTAGGATTTCAATCGCGCAAATCTAAGGTGAAGAGTAAAACTCTCAACAATCAATCGCATATTAATATTATTCTTAGGGTATGAGAACTATTTTTTGGTCTGATATATGGCCATTTCCTTCCAGCCGAATCATGTAGTTCCCTGGTGTTTTTGGTGCAGTGAAACTTTGATTTATTTGCTCAATCAGCTGCATTCTTCCTAGCATATCGATTACGGTGATTTTGTTTATCTCAGAGTCGATTAAATGGAATGTAGAATTGCATTTCATTGGATTAGGGAGGACCAACTGGTTCTGCGCAGCCGCGTCTTTGCTTGACAAAGGGTGCTGATAAATCACGCCAACTGCATTCAAATCAAAGCCGCCAAAATCAAAGTCAGTCGGGTAAGGGTCATTGATTGCATTACCTAGATGATCTAATTGAGCATGTTCAGGCTCTAAGGACCCAATGGCGTCTACTATCCTAATGTGCGTGATACTGGATAAATCAATATTTGAAGAATTGGCTAAGTCTGATAAATCGAAAGGAGTACCAAATTGAGCTCTGTATTTGCCCGCCAGATTATTGATTTTGGTAGGGTCAGAAATGTCATCAAACGCCCCTTGCTGGAGTGTATCTTGTTGATTGCAAACAGCAGTAAAACGCTCAAATTTTAACCCATCGCTACTTACCTCTACAAAGGCAAGCTCTAGGAAATAGTCGGAAAAGGCATTTTCGAAAACGGCAAAGTCAAAACCTTCTCCATCGTAAATGGGAGCCTCAAATGTTAGCGTAGCTATACCACTATCGCCTAGGCTTAAAACATTCAATCCAGGTCTTCCAATACAAGATTGGCCATTACCATTATTTGCAAATCCTAATGATTTATCTGCAATGTCCAAGTAGCCAGGCTCTGCAACGCAATCGTTGGCCCAACCGACAAAATGGTCAGAATCTTGGTGTATAGCTGTACTACCCAAAGTGCCTGCAGCTCCGGGAAATTGAGCGCTACATGTTGCGTATGCAACACAAAGAATGAGAACGCACTTGAATCGGATCATTCGAAATAAAATTTACCCGGAATTATTCCAGCTTTGAATTTATTGGTTTCCACTCCAGATTGACTGAAGATTAAGACCGTACCTCGCTGAATGTAGTCGATAGCATCCGCCACATATACATTATTGTTTTCGGGGTTAATCCCAAGAGCATAAAATATGCGGTCGTTAGCTTTTATAAAGGCTCGATTTGGCAAGCTTGATTCAGAAACACCCATTTTGTAAATGGATTGATTTACAAAATATAGCGTATCGTTCGAACTATTGATTCTAAGTCTCGTTGGAGCATCTGAGTCGCTAAAGTCAAATCGAGTTGATATTTGGAGCGAAATAGGATCGATCTTGTACAATGCTCCATTTTCATCACCACCACCGCTGCACAGCACCCAGAGCATTCCTTCTTTGTCTTCTTGTATAGATCTCGCTCCTTTTGAGAGATTTATACTGTCGCTTAAAGCATTAGTTTCAGCATCAATAACATATAGCATCCCTCTGTTGGGGGAGGTAATAAATACTTTGCCATAAATTACTTTCATTTCCTCCGATTCCCCACCTAACCGAATGCTTGTAGAGATTTTATTTTCGTTTAAGTCAACCACACGAAGTCGGTTGTCAAAAATTTCGGATACATAGGCCTTGCTATTACTCACCAACATTAATTCCCTGGGCGAAGTGAAACCGAGAATATCAGATTTCCATTCAAAGGTGTTCCGATCGACCACGACCACTTTACCCGAATTGTTGATGATTAGGTAAGCGTTGCCATTCCCAAATGACATTGATTGACAAACATCGCCAAGCGGCATCTGGTTGATTTGCTGGTAATATTTCTCTACTACTGAATTAGTTGCGTGATCATAATAGCTAATGGATGCATTACCAAACTGATAATTCCCCTCATTACACACATATACTAAGTCACCTCCTCCTAATATCGGTGTGTCAATTTCTACTGGAGGCCTGTCAACGCGGCAACCTGAAGAAAAAAACATAACTATTGCTGTTAATGAAAATAGTTTCACCTTATCTTTTTATGATTTTGTATCTGAATCTGTTGATTCGTCTCTCCAATTAGAGCAAACGGTGCACCGAAAAGAGTTCGGTACTTTCCAGCAAAAGTATTTATCATGGTAGCATCGGTCTCACCAAAACCATCTACGTGTTTAGCTATTTGCACTTCCGGAAAGGAAGAAAAACAAGTATGGTTTGTCTCGTCAGAGCTTACTTCAACAAATCCTAATTCCAAAAAAGTGTTGCTGAATGCATTTTCGAAAATGGCAAAATCTCTTCTATTTTTATTACCAATTGGCTCAGAGAAGATTAGTGTTGCCATATCACCATCACCTAAACTTAAAAGACCATTAGTTCCCGATTCCCCAAAAACATTATATGCTCTTCCGAAACTCGCTTCCACCAGAGGAATAACCGCTATATCTTCATATTCGCGATAAATCCCACAATTTTTAGCCCAAAGCATGAAAACTGATATGGCAGCTACAATAGCCATTTTTTTTGTTACGTCAACATCTAGTGCAAAACTACCTTGAGCTATCGAAAATATCAGTAAAAAGGAAACTACGAAAAAGAAAATTTGTTTCATGATTTTCGGCAAATAAAGGACAGCCAGGCACTGGATTTCCGCATTAAGTAAGTAATCAGAACAATACCACTTTTTTAGTATCGGCTCCCTTTTCATTGATATATTGAACCATATAAATAGCACCTGGGAGACCTCCCATATCAATGTTAGTGACGCTGCCAATTTGTGAATGTTCGATTATCAGGTTACCTGCTATGTCGTAAATCTTAAATCTACCGTAATCAGATTCTTTTAAGCTAATAGTAATTTGTTTATTGGAAGAGAATATAGTCCAATTCATATCAATCGAAACAGAATGAATTCCTACCGCAGCTATCGCAGATTTTGGCGCTGTTGGTGGTGTATTTGGCTCAAAGTCTGTAAATGAACAACCAAACCAAGAACCGTTATTCAATAACTCACTTAATCCAGTATTTGGAGTCCAGTTTGCCGCGTTAGTTCCGCTCCAAGTTCCCCAGTAAAATCCATTAGTTCCGCCTATTCCACTTTGCGAATCGTATTCAATATCGTTTAGGAATTCGCCACTAATTCCAACGGTGAGGCTGCTATAGGCATCTGCAAGATCATTCAAAGCCTGATTAGCAGTTGTCAATCCATTTGATATGTATCCGAAAGCAACAGCTTCGTTACCATCATTGAAGTCTATTACAATAACACTGGAGTCGGATCCCATTCCCTCCCAATGCAATATATCCGACGCAAGGAAGGACTCAGGGTTTGTTGCAGCAAATGGTAAGAAGGGTCTCCTTGGTAACCATGCCTCGTAAGTGCAACCAAACCAGTCTCCATCATTTACTACGGTATTGATTCCGGAATTCATTATCCAGTCTGAAAGGTTTGTTCCACTCCAAGTTCCCCAGTAATATGGTTCTCCTGCAAGACCTTCATAGCCACCATAAATGATGTCATTAAGAAAAGCCCCTCCCATATCAGTAGTGATATTTTGATCAGCATTGGCCAGGCTTGTCAACATGTTTTCTCCTGTTATATTTCCATCAAAAGCAACACCCCAAGCAAATGTCGCTACTTCCCCATATATACCTTCCACAAAGTCTATCACCAGAACAGCTGAGTCGCTTCCCGTTCCAACCCAAAAGTTCACGTCTTCTTTATTAAACCAAGATGAGGCGTATGCAGATATAGGAGTTCCAGGCTTAATGGCAGGATTGAAATCTGTGTAGGAACAGCCGAACCAAGATCCATTGCTTAGAACTTCTCCAAGTCCAGCATTGGTTACCCAATTGCCGCTATTCGAACCGTTCCAGGTTCCCCAATAGTTTGGGGAGCCAGCAAATCCTTCATGATTATTGTAGACGATATCATTTAAAAAACCGTTTCCTGTAGCAATCGAAAGTTTTGGCTCTGCAGAATTAATAGCGCTAAGCATAGTTTCTGCTGTTAGGTTCGAAGAGGCGTCGAATAGGTAGCCCCACGCGTAGCTTGTGTCAGCCGTTCCATCTAGAAAATCGATTACTAATAGAGCTGTGTCGGGTCCGCTACCTACCCAAAATTTAATATCGCTTTCCGAGAACTGTGCTTTTGATTGAAAAAGAGAGAGGCAGAAAAGAATTGTAAGTAGAAATTTGTTTTTCATCGTAGTTGGTTTAAAATAAACAGGTCAAATACAAGGAAAAATGCTCGGTGTGATTACTCCGTGCACATCCCTAGCCTTTATCCCGAAAGCATGCAGGTTTATTAACTTTGGCAGGTCTTCTGACTTACTCCGTTGCTCGTTGCCTTCCCATTCAATGATCATGAACAGTGACTTTTTTACGAACAATTTTTGGAGCTTACAGCTGCGGGAACAGTTTCGGAATTTCACCGAATTCCCTTTTAATCTCATCCAAGGAAGAGAACCAAAAGATATTCAAAATTATAAAATATTCCGCTTGGCCTTTTAGGAATTTGATTGTGCACTCATAATTTTGTGTAGAGAGGAATGTATGCTTAAACCTCCCGAAATATTACATCAGTGTTGGGGTTTTGACTCTCTTCGTTAGTTGCAAAAAGAGATTAGCTTGCCCGTATTTAGTGTTAAATACACATTGGCTTTACTGCTAACTTGCGGTGGTAAATCAATTTGTTTCCAGATTCCAACTTGATTCAAAAAGGGTGTTTGTTTGCTTGTTTCAGCGCTATTATTCTCGTGTATAATCTGTCCCAAAGTAAAAAATTCAAAATCTGATGTGGTTTACGATATCAAGGCTGACATGATAAAATATATGATTGAACTTAGAGAGTTTTCAGTTTTCATAGTTTTTTTGATTTGAAACTTAGACTTATGCCTAGGAGGAAGTTTCGCCCAGGCATCGATCTACTTTGAATTTGTTCGAACCGACGATTAAAAATATTGTTTACGCGCAGGTACGCGGTTGGACTAAGGGACTTGATTTTGGGTTCCCAAGTTAGGAAGACTGAACTAAGCCAAAAG
>CALKOP010000206.1 GCA_938091155.1 uncultured Flavobacteriales bacterium
CTAAACCACTATTAGAAGTAGTAACCATATAGAATGCCGCATCACCCGCGAATGACCCAATAATTGTGACTTGTGTCTGAGCATAATTTAAAATCGTTGTATTTGATTCAAAAGTGTTACTCGTTCCATCTTGGTAATAGATGATATAGGCGGTGAACTCACCGTTAGTATCAACTGGGGCCACCCAATTTAAGATTAAATTATCGTTACTATCCAGGGAAATACAAGTAATTCTTGGTGGATCCAAAGCCATACAATTTAATCCGAATAACGAAACAAACAATACCAACACCACGTGTAACCGTATTCTCAACATTTGAACTGCAATATTACAATCACTAATTAGACGTTAGATTTTTCATAGTGAAAACGTCATTTTAACAACATTATTTTTAATGTGTAAACGGGTGTTACTTTTTTTAATTTTGAACCATCTATAAGCAACGAAGAAATAAGCTTTTTATAACACTCACCTTTATTGCTTTCGCATATTCAGGTACTGCTCAGTATGCTTGGGACATTGGTGGAAATTTGGGTTTCTCAAATTATCTTGGAGAAATTGGTGGTGGAGCCAGTGAAGCACGCGATTGGGTTCTAGACATGAAGTTAGGTCAAACGCGCTGGAATCCGGGCGTATTTGTTCGATATCGTGCCGATCATAATTTAGGGGTGAATCTGTCTTTAAATTATTTTAGAATTCAAGGTGCAGACAGTTTGACTGCAAATCCTAACCGATTTACTAGAAACTTGCATTTTCGAAATGACGTTATTGAATTAGCAGCAACAGGTGAATATTACTTCTTAAGCCAACCAGATGTCGGTAGAACAGGACGATATCTCCTTGACTTTAAGGCATACGTTTACGCTGGAGCAGCATTATTCTACAATAACCCTAAAGCACAATACCAAGGGAAGTGGGTTGCACTGCAACCACTTATGACAGAAGGACAAGATGAGTCGTTCAGTCGATTTCAGTTCTCAATTCCAGTTGGTTTTGGTTTATTCTACACCTTTTCACGATTACACAGGTTCGGTTGGTCAATTGGTTGGAGATACACATTCACCGATTACATTGATGACGTAAGTGGTGCATACCCTGATCCAGTGGATCTTGGAAGTGCAGAAGCGATAGCCCTTTCGAATCGAACCAACGAGGTGAAGAATCATCCACTAGCCGTAGATCTTGCTGAGTCTTATGTACCCGGCGGTGTGCGAGGTAATCCTGATGCAAATGATTCTTATCTTCTTACTTCCTTCAATTACTCGTATGTAATAAGAGGGAAATCAAGATCCTTTGGAAAACGCAAGAACTATCTATATGGCCGCAAGAGAGGCCGGGCTGGAAGAGCTCGTTTCTAGCAACTACACCCATTAATTGATCTTCTATATATTAAACATGAAATCAATACTATTATCCTTTCTTATTGGTTGTCTTTCAATTCATTGTCAAGCACAGACAATCGATAATGATCAATTCAAAACAGATATTATATCATTATACGAAGCGGGTATGAAATCCTTCAAAACGAATAAAGAGGGAGAGGCTATTGACGATAATGGAAGTGTCAAATTCTACAAATCTAACCTAGAGCTAAGTGGGGCAAAGAACTCACTCGTTCAAGAAGATTCTGAAGGGAACTATAAATACGTTGCTAGCTACACTTTAAAGAATGTCAGGGATCCAAAATCAAAAGTGGATGAAATTGCAATTCTTATCGCTGAGGCAACCTCTGAATTCGGATTTGAAAAAGCTACTACTACTGACGTTAAATATTTAGGCTACTCGAAGCATACTATTGAGTTTCCAGCAGATAATATTGACGATATGGGCAAACACACCTCATTTTCTGTTGGCCTTACAGACGATGGCAATCCAATGTCTTTTGAAATTATTGTGACCGAAATTCTTTGGAAGTAATTCGATTACTTCAGAAACTGCACCAATTTTGACAATGGTTTTAACCAGCGAGTATAAAATTTAGGCTTTAGGCCATTTACTTGCCAAGCTCGAGCATCTTCTTGATTAGCAATCCATCGATTTGCCCAAGAAACGTTGCTTTGTCCACCAACCCTCATTTTGACCAAAACTTCAGGTATATATCTAGCATTAATATTATGCTTGACAAACATCCTCAACATTAATTCATAATCGGCCGCTGTGAAAAATTCCAAATTATAAGCTCCGCAACGTTCAAAGCATTCACGTTTTAAAAAAAATGTTGGATGTGCAGGCATCCAACCATTATAAAACAGCTTAGGCTCATATTCACGGCTTTTCCAATGGCGAATTACTTTGTTCGTGTTCTCTTGGTCAACATAAAGTAAATCACCATAGCACGAGTCTGTTTCTGCGTTCGAGCTTAAGGCTTCTACAATTAATGAAATAACCTTATTTGAGGCAAATTGATCATCTGAATGTAAAATCCCGATTACATCTCCCGTTGCAAGATTGATTCCTTTATTCAGTGCATCATAGATTCCTTTATCTGTTTCGCTAAGCCATCGAGTAATCGCCCTTTCATTTTTCTCAATAACCTCCACAGTCTGATCATTGGAACCACCATCAATTATGATATGCTCAATGTCCTGATAATCTTGATTTCTCACAGAATCAATAGCGCCTTGAATGGTTGCAGCACTGTTATAGGTGGCGGTAATAATTGAAACTTTCACACTGAAATATTTCTTTCCTTTATTTTTTGACATGGATTACCTCTATAAATCCAATAGTCATCTAAATCTGACGAAGAAACTGAATTCACACCGAGCACCGCATGGTCACCAATAGTGACACCTTGTGTAACGATGCTCCTTGCTCCTAGCCATGCACCATCATTGATTTTAATCGGTTTTACAATTAAATCGAAAGTCGATTTGGTATAATCATGATTTCCTGATAGGATTAGTACCCCTTGTGAAATACATGCATTGGAGCCAATATTAACCGTTTCTAAATTATCTATCCAAACTCCTTCCCCTATCCAGGTATTTGCTCCAACCTCAAGCTTCCATGGATACTTGATATTCACTTTTGGTTTGATAACAACGTTTGACCCTATTTTGGCACCAAAAGCTCTAAGAAGTCCTCTTTTCAATCCATAGGAAAGTACCAAATATGAATTGAATAGTATCGCGTTCACCAAATACCAAATAATACGTATTACAGTTCCACGTCCAGGACTGAAGCAATCATTATTGAATTCCGATAAATCAGTTTTACGCATGAAATAACTTTCTATAAATCATACAAATCTCGTTAATGTTAATTCTATGTTGAACAAATCGGATAGAATTTTGACACATCACCTGGTATTCCTCGTCTGACATACTAACGCACTCTTTCAAAACATCAAGCCATTTCTCTGAATCAATCAAAGGAACTACTCTTCCCGCACCTATATTCTCAATATCTGACCATGGAGTTTGATCACTTATAATTACTGGCAATCCTATTGACATGGACTCCACAATTGCATGACCAAAATTTTCGTTAAGTGTGGGTAAAATAAAAAAGTGAGCATTTGAAATCTGATCAATTAAGTCTGTATGCTTCAAGGATCCATGGTAAGTCAATCTGATTTTATCTGAAGCCAAAGATTTGCAAGTTTCCCAGTATGAGTTTTCTTCAATTGCCCCAAAAATATCTAAGCAAATAGGTTGATTTAAGGCGCTCAAGGTCTTAATTGCAAAATCCAGATTCTTTTTGGTAGATACACGCGAAGCAAATACAAACTTAATTGGTTTGGAATGGCATGTAGGACTTCGCGGCTTCAGGTTTGCTGGTAAGTTGAATATTTCACTCAATTTGATTTCACTCCCCAATATTGTCTTTATATCCATCGATTCGGTCGAGTCCGTAGAATGGAAAGCTATGCTTTTATGAATTTTCAAAAACTTGAATAGGGCTAAAAACAGTTTCTTTTTTATTGGTTTTAAGCGCAGTGCACCCCTACCAAGCATTCCTCTTGGAGCTAAGATTATTTTATCCAAAATCCCCAGCTTTCTACCATAAAAAAGAGGGTATAATGAGAAATATTTTGAGAACAAACTATTGAGGTATATACAGGTGTATTGAGTGTTTTTGAGTTCCCTGCGAATTACTCTTGAACGATTCAACTTACTGGTGTAGCAAACTCGACAATCATCGATGTCAATCCATTTGTCGAAACAGTCAACTGCATATTGCTTTTCGTCATTGAGGTCACAATCACCTGTTATTACAGTGAAATCAACATCATTCCCTAGGTGCTCGATTAGATTTCTAACTGATTGAATTGGACCTCCTGCTTTATAACCAGGAGAGAACCAATCTGTTAGTATTAGAACATTAGGCTTCAATCTCATTGATTTTAATCCAATCTCCCAAAACTATAAATGGCCAGATTCTAGACCATGTGAAGCTCTGATCACTTTTAAGAAATGATTGCCACATACTTTCCAAATATGGCGAGTCTATTTGATCAACATTATAGAGTACTTCAAGCCTCTCTTCGCAAAATTCTTTCAAATCAGATTGCATCCAACTCTGCCAAGGAAGAACAAAACCCATTTTTTTCCTTT
>CALKOP010000207.1 GCA_938091155.1 uncultured Flavobacteriales bacterium
GATGCTGCAACATCAAACGGTTGCCTTTTATATTACAACAAATGGAGGTACAAATCCAATATGCCGATATACGAATGGATCGTCAGTTTGCGATTCACTGGGTGGTAATGGAGACATAGTGATAACTGAAGGTTATGGTAAAGATTACCCATTTGGCGCCACTTTTAATCCAAGAGAATTCAATGGACGGGTTTACTATCACTGTGTAACTGGAAATGCTGGAATTCAAGGAAACTTTTCCTTTTGTAATGTTCAGGTAGGAAATCAAGAAACGTATTATTTAAACCCGGCAGTGGAAGGCGATGTATATTGGACACTACCTACGGGTATGACACAAGTGAGCAGTGGCAATAATGACACAATTGTTACGCAATTCACAGGAGCGAGCATTGTTGGAGAAATATGCGCTGCTTTTCTTGGATGTGATGGCGATACAACTGGATACTTATGTGAAGAAATTATTGCCAATCCTGCTTCTTCTGATGCTGGTCCAGATACTGGTATTTGTGCTCAACCATATCAAATGCTTGCGAACAATGGGTCAAATGGATATTGGCAAGTAATATCGGGTTCTGGCACATTCTCTAATGCTAACGAATATGACACTGATGTTTCTGGTTTGTCCAATGGGCAGAATGTCTTTAGATGGACTATTGGAGGTAATGGATGTCCAATTAGTTCAGATGATGTTGTTATTACTCTTTTGCCCCAGGCCGTTGCTAACTTTAGTTTTTCAAATGTTTGTGATGAAACGGCAATGAGTCTAGCCTCAACCAGCTACGCACTAGGTGGTAGTATTACTGATTTCACTTGGGATGTAGATGGAGATGGAACAAATGATTACACATCTAATCCCGTTTCACATATGTTTTCTGATACCGGTAACTATCAGTGTCAGTTAGTTGTTGAGTCAAATGGAGGATGCGTAGATACTGTTACAAAAACAGTACGTGTTCATCCAAATCCAAATGCTCAATTCATATTTGAGCCGGAATGCGAAGAGACGCCAACTCCTTTTACTGATCAGTCGACAATCGGAACTGGGTATATTACTGATTGGTTGTGGAATTTTGGAGATGGCTCGTCTAGTACACTTCAAAACGATTCACACATTTATCAATCTGATGGAGTCTATATTGCATCGCTGTTAGTTACTTCAGGATTTGGTTGCCAAGATTGGATGACTGATTCGATTGAGGTTTTTACTATACCGGAGGTTGACTTTGACGCTCCCTTTGTATGCCAAAATGATACTGTTAGCGTTAAAAATTTGTCGACTTCAATTCAAGGTGATGTGGTTTATTGGGAGTGGAATTTTGGAGATGCAACCCCTGTTATTTATAGCCAGAATACAACTCATAATTATGTGTTGCATGGGGAGTATGATATTGAATTACTCGTGGCCACAGATAAAGGTTGCACAAATACAGTAGTTAAACCATACCATAGTTACCCCGTGCCCATTCCTGAATATGTAAGGAAATATGAATGTGAGAAGCAAATCATGAGGTTCCGAGATTCTTCGCTATTAGATCCCATTTTTAATTCATATTTGATACAATGGGATTGGGAATTTGGAGATGAAAATACAGCGAGCAATGAAATGGTTGGGAATTTCTATCAAGCTCCTGGAATTTATAATGTTCTTCTGACACCATATACTAATCATGGTTGTCATCAAACTTCGGCAACTCAAGTTTTGGTTCGACCGAAACCAAGAGCGAATATTTTAATCAAGAATGACAATGTCTGTGCAGGCAGTGAAATTGATTATCAGGATGAATCCTATTTTGATTACACCTATGATACTACTGGTATAATCTATTGGGATTGGCAGTTCGGTGATGGAGACATTTCCAAAGAAAAGGACCCTACAAATATTTTTGAAAAGGGTGGGAATTATTTAACCAAACTCAGAGTTGAGACTACATATGGTTGTATTGATAGTGCACAATTAATGACAATTGTTCACCATAATCCTATTGCTGATTTTACTTTTGATTCGCTTGAAGGTTGTTCTCCAATGTGTGTAACTTTTATTGATAAGAGTAAAGTGCAAAGTGCTGATTCAATGAGATACAATTGGATTTTTGGAGACGGTAAAACCATTGATGAAGTAAATCCAACACATTGTTATAATGTTAATGATGGAGGTGGTTTTGAGACGTTTATACCAAAATTAGAAGTAACCACAACCAATGGTTGCAAGGCAGTTGTAGCTTCAGAAGAGTTGATAACTCTATACTCTAACCCCATTGCTGATTTTGACTTGAATGCTTACTCATTAAGTATGTTGAAACCAGTAGTGGAATTGCATAATTTAAGTGTAGGTGGAATAGAATGGTTTTGGAATTTCGGTGATAGCACTTTCAGTGACGAAATGAGTCCTAAGGACCACGATTTCCATCTGACTGGTCCAGGTGAGTATGAAATAGCGTTAAGAACACTTTCAGAATATGGTTGTTCAGATCGGATCACAAAACCTGTTCTAGTAAATCCACATCAGGCCTTGTACATACCAAAAAGTTTTACGCCTAATGCTGATGGAGTCAATGACCAATTCGAAATTAAAGGAGAAGATCTCGATTTTTTAAATCTTTGGATTTACGATAGATGGGGTGAACAGGTTTTTTATGGAGAAAATGCCGATGCCATATGGGATGGAAGTAAAAATGGTGCTCTTGCACCTTTGGGTTCCTATCTATATATTTTGGAGTACCGAATGAATGGTGGTATGAAACAGCAAACTCAAGGATCGCTCTTTATTTCTAGAACAGATATTAAGTAAGAATGAGATATAAGATTTTTTTCATGCTGGTTTTTTGTGTATCACTCGGAATGAATGGTGCCATTGCTCAGCAATTAGCATCACCTGATTCAGATGTTGAAGCATTATTGGGTTATCATCCGCAAGAGATTCTAAATGATTGGATCGAGTGGGAGCAAAGTCAACCTATTGAATTGGCATTCTTAAGTCAATACATGCTAGATTATCAAGTGCCTCAGGCAGGGCTGTATGGCTTGAATCTTCACGAGACTTGGTATTGGTGGATTTCAAATAATCAAGGAGCTGTTGACGATTATTTGGCCTTAAAA
>CALKOP010000208.1 GCA_938091155.1 uncultured Flavobacteriales bacterium
ATCTGCCAAATTCTGATAGTAACGACACATCCGCAGAGTTGGATATACTCACACTGAAATTCTTTTTTGGCAGGTACTCCAACTTTCTAATACCATTTTCAGCTAGTAAATTCCATTGCTCTGTGGTTGGATAATTTTCCAGGCTAATTATTCCAAATTTTTGCCCTTTATAATCAGGCCACCCTTCCAAACTATTCCTGAGCGATTGCGGACTTGCCTCAACAGATAATGAATAATCTCCAGATTGAAGTTTCAATACTGGTCCATTATCTTGGGCAGACGCCAAGGATAGACTAGTTGATAGAATAAGCGTGGCAGATAAAAGTCGTGTACAGAATCTTTTCATTAGGTTCTTTTTGGAAAGTTGAAGCTAAAAATATAGGTGCCAATGTTACTTTTGATAACAAAGGGCATCAAATCTTTTATGTTATTGAGATGCTAGCTTAAAATACACAATGAAGTTTAAAGGAATTCAGTTTTTGGTATCCACGGTAATTGCGATATTACTTAGTTCATATATAATTCACGAGGTTGGCCCAATAAACCCGACAGCTGGGGAGGAAACGGCAAAAAACAAGGTGTTTCTTGGCGTACTGATGGAGAGCATACAGGCGAGTCATTTCGAGCCTAAATCAATTGATGATGAATTTAGTCAAGGGGCATTTGATCTATACCTTGAGAGATTAGATTTTTCGAAGCGATTTCTTTTAAAACAGGATTTAGAGTCATTGCGAGACTATGAAAAACAAATTGACGATCAGATAAACTCATCTGATTTCACTCTTTTTGACAAAAGCTGGGAAGTGCTGCAGACTCGACTGAAAGAGGCGCAAGGCTACTATCGCGACCTACTTAAAGAGCCATTTGATTTTTCAAAGAATGAGTCGCTAGAACTGGATGAAGAGAAACGGGATTTTGCTGCAACACGGGATGAATTGAAGGATCATTGGAGAAAGATTTTAAAATATCAGACTCTTACCAGAATTGCTGAAATGGAGGAAAGCCAAAACAAGGCGAAAGAAGAATCTGATACTGCAACGGGTCGAACTTTTGAGGAAATGGAAATTAAGGCGAGAGAGAAGGTCCTTAAGAGCAATGATCGATTCTTTGAGAGAATGGAAAAGTGGGAGCAAAGTGATCAAATGGAGGTTTACATTAATTCTTTGATGAATGTGTTTGGGCCACACACAGGGTATTTCGCACCTAAGAAGAAAGAGAACTTCGATATAAGCATGAGCGGTCAACTTGAAGGGATAGGCGCTCAGCTTCAAGAAAAAGATGGAGATATTACGGTTATTCGAATCGTGCCAGGAAGTGCTTCTTATCGTCAGGGGGAGTTAGAGGAGAAGGATATCATCACTAAAGTAGCTCAGGAGAAAGGTGATGCCGTATCTATCACGGACATGAGACTAGACGATGCGGTCAAATTAATTAGAGGCAAGAAGGGGACTAAAGTAAGATTGAAGGTTCAGAAATTATCTGGCGCCATCCAAGAGATTGCCATTACTCGGGACGTTGTTGTGCTAGAAGAAACCTATGCTAAATCCGCCATCATTCAAAATGAAACAGGTGCTCGTGTAGGCTACATTAACCTTCCTAAGTTCTACGCAGATTTTAATCATACTGGAGGAAGAGCAGCTGCAGCAGATGTCAAAGCAGAGTTACAGAAGTTGAAGGCGGAAAACATCGATGGAATCATTGTCGATCTGAGAGGTAATGGAGGTGGATCATTGCGAGATGCCATTGAAATGACGGGACATTTCATTGAATCAGGTCCTGTAGTTCAAGTTAAGGCGCGTTATTCTAAACCCGAAGTTATGGTAGATAGAAAGCCCGGAGTTGTTTATGATGGCCCACTTGTAGTGCTGCAAAACCACTTTAGCGCTTCCGCATCAGAGATTTTTGCAGCAGCGGTGCAAGACTATGATAGAGGCATTATCATGGGCTCCAAAGCCAGCTTTGGCAAAGGAACGGTGCAGCGCTTCATTGATTTGGATCGAATGCTAACATCCAATTACAATGATCTGAAACCCATGGGTTCGGTTAAGGTCACCACACAAAAGTTTTATAGAGTAAACGGGGGTGCAACGCAACTTAAAGGTGTAACGTCCGATATTTCCATGCCAGATAGATTTAGCCTTTTTGATATGGGTGAGCAAGAGCAAGCCTTTGTGATGGAATGGGACGAAATACCTCAGGCTAGCTATACACAATGGCAAGTGCCCTATAATGAGAAGCAAATAATAAAAGCAAGTAACGACCGCATTGCGAAGAATGAAGTCTTGCAACAGGTTGATGTCAATGCTGAGCAAATGAAAGCACAATCTGAGGACACTGAGATTACCCTCAACTATGATGCTTTTGTGAAAGAAAAAGATGAGATTGACGCGAGAGACAAGGAATTTAAAGACCTGATGAAGCCAATCGAAACATTGGAAATAACCAATATTTCTGTCGATCTGGAAGAAATATCCCAAGACACCATTAAGGTTGACTTGAATGAGAAATGGCTGAAGAAACTTAAGAAGGACGTTCAGTTGAACGAAGCGGTCAATGTGATAAATGACATGAAGCAGGCTGCTTAATTAGCCTTGATCCTCAGGTAGCTCGTAAAGAAAGTTGTTATATGGGTAGCGCTTGATGTGGAGCTCTTTTACTTTATCATAGAGCAATTCTCTAAGCTTATCCACATTGATTTTCTTCTTTGCTGAAATGAAGATGGTCTGGTGGTCTTGGCGCGCCATCCACGATTTTTCCAAATCTTCCATTTTCATGGCCGGGTGAAATTCACCATCCCATTTCCATTCTTCTTCTGGTGGCTCAGGAAATTGGTCAATCTTGTTGAATACAAGTATTGTTGGTTTATCAATGGCTCCAATCTCGTCCAAGGTGCTTTCTACTGCTTTTATGTGATCCTCGAATTGTGGATGAGAAATATCTACAACGTGAATCAACAGATCTGATTCTCGAGTTTCATCTAAGGTAGATTTAAACGACTCAACTAATTGGTGAGGCAGCTTCCGAATGAAGCCAACCGTGTCCGCCATCAGAAAGGGCAGGTTTTTTACCACTACTTTTCTTACCGTAGTATCCAGCGTTGCGAACAACTTGTTTTCAGCAAAGACATCACTTTTTGAAACAATATTCATTATTGTGGACTTGCCAACATTCGTATAACCTACCAGCGCAACGCGAATCATACTCGCTCTGTTCTTACGCTGAACATGCATTTGCTTGTCAATCTTTACAAGCTTTTGTTTTAATAGCGTGATTTTACTGCGTACAATTCGCCTATCGGTCTCAATCTCTTTTTCACCGGCACCACCCCTTGTTCCTGTTCCACCTCGTTGTCTTTCAAGGTGAGTCCAAAGACCGGTAAGCCTTGGCAGCAAGTATTCGTATCGCGCAAGTTCTACCTGGGTTTTGGCCTGAGAGGTTTGAGCGCGCATGAAGAAGATGTCGAGGATGAGCAGGTTACGATCAAAAATTTTGCGCTTCATCTCCTTTTCTAGGTTGCGCATTTGTGATGGACTCAATTCGTCATCAAAAATGATGTAGTCAATATCGTTGTCCTTGGCGAAGGCACTTACTTCATTCACTTTTCCGCTGCCAATAAATGTTTGGGGATTTGGAGCATTTAGGTTTTGGGTAAAAACCTTTACGGTTTGAATTCCAGCCGTACGTGCTAAAAATTCAAGTTCCTCCAAATACTCTTCCAACTTCTCCATCGATTGTTCACGATGGGATAGGCCGACAATTACGGCTCTTAAGGGGTCATATGTTAATCTTTTCTCGGGTTTTACATCCATGAACCAAAGTCCTTCATGAATGGCCAAGGAATCATTGCGAAAATGAGTACCAATCCAATGCTGTAAAAAATGAGCTGAGTCTTGTATTTACGAGCACTTTCTTCAAGTCTCTTTACTTTGCTATAGCCGACAGTAATCAATGCAATGGCTATGATCATCATACTTATGTGTTCCACGGCAAAAAAGCGAGCGCTGGCGATTGACATGAAGCTGTCTACGGAAGTAATAATCTTTAATCCTTTATCACCAATAAAGTAAAGTGCCAAACCAACCAAGAGCTGAATGTGAGAGAAAACTAATCCCATAAGCGCGAAAAGTTTGCTCGACTTTGAATATGATTTGCCACTGGTCATACCAATGAGTGAGTCCACAATCGTCAGGATTACGAATAATAAAACCAAGTAGCGAAAGCTGCTATGTATGTGAGTTAGACCAGTAAGCATGATTCAAATTTTAGTCAAAGTTATAGGATAGATAATCGCTAACTAACAATTGTGGTAATCTTCTCGTTGATTCGTTGCCAAGGAATAAATGTTGAACATACATTTGGCGCTGCGAATGAAGCATTTGGTTACAATATCTATTGCGCTATGTTGCTGGCAAGGGTTGATTGCTCAGGAGACTTTTCCAGTTAATGGGGTGAACGACTCGCGGCATACAATTCATGCTTTCACAAATGCTCGAGTTTATATTTCAGCAGATGAAAAGATGGATTCAGCTACCATGCTTGTCAAGGATGGCAAGGTGTTGTCAATAACTGCGTCTGGCAAAGTACCGAGTAATGCGATAGAATATGACTGTACTGGACGCACCATATACCCTTCGTTTATTGACATTTACAGCGGATTAAATGTTGATCGAAAGGCAACAAAAAAGGCGAAGCCTGCTGTCACGATTTCCGCTTCGAATTGGAACCCTGCTATTCGACCGGAAGACAATTTTGAAGCAACATTTCCGTTAAACAAGAAAAAGCAACAAGATTGGTTAGCAAGCGGTTTCGGAGTAGTTAACTTGCACAATCGAGATGGAATCATGCGTGGTTCCTCGTCATTGCTGTTTTTAGGACAAGAGAAACCCAATGAAGCCGTAATCAATCCGCGAGCTGCACAGCATTACAGTTTTTCAAAAGGGACAAGTGTAAATGACTATCCTTCTTCACACATTGGAGCAATTGCGCTTATAAGACAAACGCGTTATGATGCCCAATGGTATGAAGGCTTATCCAAGATAAAATCAGAGACAAATCCATCGCTTGATGCGATCAATAAAGCAAAAAAGCAACTTCATGTTTTTGAGTTGAATCATGCTTTATCTGCAAGAAATGTTCAAGATATTTCTAAGGAATTCAATCAACAGTATACCATGGTTGGGACGGGCAAAGAGTACTTGGTATTAGATGAGATTGATTCAGGTGCAGTGATTATTTTACCCTTAGACTATCCCAAAGCACTGGATGTGAAGGATCCATATGCAGCACGAATGGTTTCATTGGCAGAGTTAAAACATTGGGAGGCGGCTCCGTTTAATGCTCATTTTTTGGCTGAAAATGGAAATACGATATGCTTCAGTCGTGATACCATCGGGAGTAGCAAAGAGTTTTTAGCTAACTTGGGAAAAACGGTTCGTTCGGGCTATAGTCATAATGAGGCTTTGAGGGCACTTACTGAAACACCCGCAACACTGCTTGGAATTTCAGAATCATTCGGTTCGTTGCGCCAAGGTAAATGGGCCAACTTCATCATCACGAACAAAATGTTGGACCAAAAGGACTTTAAAGTCCTTGATAGCTGGACTAAGGGCCAAAGAGCTTTCAGTTTAGAT
>CALKOP010000209.1 GCA_938091155.1 uncultured Flavobacteriales bacterium
CATCTTGCTGAAAATATTGAGCCGATGTCGAGCCGACACAAAAGAATAAAAAAGCTAATACTGCCGTTCGCATTTATTCCCCAAGAATTTGCGCCAATTTGAGATCAAGCGCTTCGCCACGCAAATTCTTTGCTAAAATTACACCATTAGGGTCGACCAAGACTGTATGTGGTATTCCCGTAATTTGGTAATCAGCAACGACTGATGATTGCCAAAATTTAAGATCACTTACATGTCTCCATTCAAGACCGTCTTGTCCAATTGCATTTAACCAAGGTTGCATTGCTTTATCAAGAGATACACCCAAGATTTCAAAGCCTTTGGCATGAAACTTTTCATAGACCTTCTTCACATTTGGATTTTCTCTACGGCAAGGTCCGCACCATGAAGCCCAAAAATCGATCAGGACATACTGACCACGAAAATCACTCAAACTGATTACCTCTCCATTTGGTTGTGGTAACGTAATTTCTGGTGCCATAGAGCCAACAGCAACTTGTTCCATACTTAGAATTTGATTGGCCATGTTATCATAAATATCATTTCCATTTGCAATACCATCTAATGCTTTTACAACTTTCAAATAGTAATCAAACTCTTCGTCAAAATTCAGATTTTGTAAAGCCGCAAGAGAACTCAGACTAGCAGGTTTCTTATTAATATAGGCCTTTATATCCCGATTCATTTTAACACTTAGATTATCATATTCGATCAATGCGTTTTGAAACATTCCTTGATCTTTGTTCATCTGAGAGGCCTGAAGAATCATATTAATGGAATCCATCATACTTGTAATACCATTCATCTCTTTCATCCTAAAACACTCATCTGGTGCTTCAACAATTTCGAAAGTTTTAAATAGATTTTGCGCATTGGCATTTACTTCAGCACTCTCACCCGGTTCTAGAATCAGATAAAATGAATTTTGTTCATTGTTTCCAACTCGATAATATTCAGGTATGGAAGAGACGTATTCAAAGCTAAACTCACCATTTGGTCCTGCTGTAATGGTATCAATTCCTTTTACTCCTTTAGATTCTACAATTTGAAAATATACTTCTGAGTTTTCCGCTCCAGTTATCGCACCCTTAACCGAAACTTTCGCGGGATCTCTCTTAACCAGTTCTTTACCAAGAACCCCAGGCTTACCATCTTCTCCGCCATCAGCAATTGCCAAAGACTCAGAATCCATAGTTCCATTTTCTTTTGTAGTATTCGAGCATGCTCCAGCAAGTAAAAGCATTGCCATCATTGGTATTAACACCCTTTTCATTCCTTTCATTTTATCATTCATTTTCTAACGCTACTTTGATCATTGAATTGGTCTTTTTTGGATCAGCCTTACCGCCACTCAATCGCATTACCTCACCCATAAATAGTCCCAATATTCCTTTTTTACCACTTCGATATTCAGCAACCTTATCCGGGAAGGTATCCATAGCTTTTTGAATCCAGCCAGCTAGTTCATCTGAATCACCTACTTGAACCAATGCATTATCCTCTGCTATTTTTTCAGCAGACTCCAATGAATCTAGCATTAATCCAAATAATTGTTGCGAGGCCATCGTTCGGCCAATTTTACCAGTAGCAACCAAATTTATTAAGCCAGCTAAACGCTCGGCCGAAATTGGGAATCGTGAAATCTCAATGGCCTGTTCGTTTAAATATCCTTTCACCTCACCCATCATCCAGTTGGCTGCAGATTTCGCGTCTGGTACATGTTTGAGTATATCTTCAAAATACAACGCAAACGTTTTATCATCCGTCAATACCCCAGCGTCATATTCACTTAACCCCAATGTTGTGTATTTATCGAAAAGCTCACTAGGCAAAGGCGGCATGGACATTCTAATATCCTCGATATACTCCTGTGAAATGCTGTAAGGCTGAAGGTCTGGCTCAGGGAAATATCGATAATCGTCTGCTTCTTCCTTAGTCCGCATTATTGATGTTTCTCCTGTTGCAGCATTGAAAGTCAATGTCGTTTTCCTAACCGATTCACCATTCTCAATCATGTTAACATGGCGTGCATATTCGTAGTCGATTGCGCGCTTAACGTTACGAATACTGTTCAGGTTTTTCACCTCAACGCGAGTCCCATATTCCTTGGCCCCTATTTTCCGAACCGAAACATTGGCATCACAACGTAAACTACCTTCCTCCATGTTACCATCACATATTTCAAGATATCGGACTAATTTCCTCACTTCAGTCAAATATTGGTACGCTTCATCTCCAGATCGCATATCTGGTTCTGATACAATTTCAAGCAATGGAACTCCCGCTCGATTTAAATCAATCATTGTATCAAATGGGCTTAAATCATGCGAGCTCTTACCTGAATCCTCCTCCATGTGAATTCGCGTTAAGGATATCTTTTTCGCAACCCCGTCTTTATTCTTTATAGAAATGAATCCATTATTACAAATTGGAGTAGTGTCCTGCGTAATTTGATATCCCTTTGGCAAATCAGCGTAGAAATAGTTCTTTCGGGCAAATTCATTCAGCGTTCTGATATCCGCATTTACCGCCAAACCAAGTCTAACAGCGTATTCTACGCTTTTTTCGTTGAGAACTGGTAGTGTACCAGGGTGACCCAAACTTACTGGATTCGTGTTCGAATTTGGAAGGTTTCCGTATTCGTTCTGATCCGAGGAAAAAGCCTTTGATTTAGTGAGTAGTTGAGCGTGAACTTCTAGTCCGACAACTAATTCGTATTGATCTAATTTGTTTTCTACCACAGTAATTAATTGGCACAAAGGTAACTTTCAAGTAAGTATTCTCGAGCTTGAGTTCGTGCTACTTTTAGTTCTTAGCGAAGAAGCTAAATGGTTGCCCAGACATGGATTAAATTGTCGTTAATTTCGGCAAAAATCGCTTTACAATCGATGCAAGTTTTGGTTCGGCATTCTGGGCAGCCAATTGCACTTCTTCGTGAGAAACTGTCTCAACTATTCCCTCAACACCTAGATCAGTAATAACCGATAATGCTGCGACTTTCATACCTAGATGTTTTGCAGCTATGTTCTCAGGCACCGTGCTCATTCCAACCGCATCTCCTCCAATGATTCGAAGATATTTGTATTCGGCTGGTGTTTCAAAACAAGGCCCGCTCACCCCAGCGTATACGCCCTCGTGTAACTCATGACCAAGCATGTTTGCGCTCTCCTTTATTAACTGTATCATATCAAGATCATATGGTTCAGACATATCAGGAAATCTTGGCCCTAACTCTTCAATATTTGGCCCCATCAATGGGTTGGTAGGGAATAAATTGATTTGATCATTCAAGACCATAATATCGCCAACCTTGTATGCTGGATTCATACCACCACTTGCATTAGATAGAATTAAGGTTTTAACATTTAAGAAGTGCATGACCCTAATTGGAAAAACCACCTCTTCAATAGAATATCCTTCATAAAAATGAAAGCGTCCTTTCATCGCAAGGACTTCGACCCCATTTAGTCTGCCATAGATTAATTTCCCATCGTGACCCTCAACTGTTGATTGAGGAAAGTTTGGGATTTCTGCATACTCGATTATTATTGGGTCTTTAATTTCAGAAGCTAGTTCCCCAAGTCCTGTTCCCAAAACAATACCCACTGGATTAGTTGCGTTGAATTTGTTTTGGAGAAAATCGGCTGTTTGCTTAATACGATCTAATAAACTCATTTATACATTCATTGAATTGATTTCTTCCTTCTCCCATTATGGCCATCTCTATTGGCAGAGAGAAAATCGGGAGATTTGCAAATCTCTCATTTTGAAGGATTGTTTGCAGGCGTTGAGCATCTTTTTCGGTAGTGACCACAATAGCATCGTGTCTTTCCTGAAGAATCTTCACTTTATCTAAATCTTTTTCCGTAAACCAATGATGATCAGGGAAATCCAAATGCTCTAGAATACTCTTTGTATATGATAACCACATTTTAAGTCTTTCGGAACTGGCAATTCCCGTTAATAGTATAACATTTGATTTTGAATCATATTTGGTTTTCGTTTTTGTTATCGCCTTCGGTAGGCCATATTCTTCACAAGCAAAAAAGACTTTTTGATGAGTCTTCGAATTCAGGTCCTGAACAATTGATCGTTGTTCAAATGCACTAATCTCATTAGGACATTTGGTTACGACTATAATATCAGCATGACCTGCATTAGACCTGTGTTCACGTAACATGCCCGCTGGCATAATGTGGTCGTGGATATAGAGATCTCCGTAAGCAGTAAGTAAAATCATTAGTCCGGGTGAAATTGCTTTATGCTGAAAAACATCATCCAAAACAATCAATTCTAAATCATCATTCAATCGAATTAGATTCTTTACTCCACTCACTCTATTTTCATCTACCGCAAAGCTTACAATTGGAAATTTCTTCATCATTTGACTCGGCTCATCTCCAATATCCTCAGTATTTGTGGATGACGTTGCGAGTAAAAACCCGCTTGTCTTTCTACCGTAACCTCGACTCAAAACTCCTGTTTGAAATTTATTTGAAACCGATCTAAGGATTAATTCAGTCATGGGTGTTTTGCCAGTACCTCCAACGCGCAGATTCCCAACACCAATTATTGGAAGTGGAAATGAAGTTTTCGAAAACACCGTAAATTGGTATAGCAAATTTCTCACTAAAACAGCAAGACCATAAATGAGCGAAAATGGATATAGAAGAAATCGCATTGGGCAAATGTAGTTTCTATAAATTTCCGCTCTTTTGTAAATTAAGCATCATTAAATGAACGTAAATCAACTTGTAAATCTTTTACAGGAACTTGCACCCCCATCGTTGCAAGAATCCTATGATAACGCACAGTTAATTACTGGGAATCCATCGCAAGACGTGACCGGTGCCATTCTTACTTTAGACTGCACAGAAGAGGTGATTGATGAAGCCATTAATAAAAACTGCAACATCGTAATTGCGCATCATCCGATCGTTTTCAGAGGCCTTAAAAAACTTACAGGTTCAAATTATATTGAACGGGCTATTATCAAAGCGATCAAAAATGACATTGCCATCTATGCGATTCATACTAATTTGGATCATATAGCTAATGGTGTGAATAGAGAAATAGGTGCGCGACTTGGATTGCAGAATATGAGAATTCTCTCACCAAAAAGAAACACATTGACTAAACTACAAACTTATGTTCCGATCAAGCATTTAGAACAAGTACAACAAGCATTATTTAATGCTGGTGCCGGGAATATTGGAGCCTATGATGAGTGTAGTTTTACTTCTGAAGGCACGGGAACATTCAGAGCAGGTGAAAGCGCAAAACCATTTGTTGGGAGCTTAGGTAAACGACATAGCGAGAAAGAGATAAAACTTGAGGTAATATTCGAAAATCATCTAGAAAATAATATCATTAAAAACCTGCGGAAATCACACCCGTATGAAGAGGTTGCATATGATACTATTCCAATAACCAATATCAACCCTGAAGTTGGCAGCGGTATGCTAGGTGAGCTAAATAGGGCTATCCCTGAAACCGAATTTTTAGCGACCCTATCTAAAGCCTTTAAGTTGAAAGTTATCCGCCATAGTAAGTTGCTCAATAAAAAGGTTCATAAAGTTGCATTATGCGGTGGCGCAGGAAGTTTTCTTTTACCTCAGGCCATCGCTCAAAACGCGGATATTTTCATATCAAGCGACTTCAAATACCATGAATTCTTTGATGCAGAAGACGAATTAGTTATTCTAGACATTGGACACTTTGAGAGTGAGCAGTTTACCCCACACTTATTAGCTCAATATCTAGAGGATAAAAATGTTACCTTTGCCGTCCTTTTATCAGAGGTCAAAACAAACCCGATACACTATTACATCCAATAATAAGTATGGCAGCAGCAAAAAAGAACACTGAAAATACGGTTGAAGAGAAACTAAGAGCACTTTACCGTTTACAGTTAATTGATTCGGCTATCGATAAGATCAGAATTATTCGTGGAGAACTTCCATTAGAAGTTGAAGATCTCCAGGACGAAATTGCGGGTCTTGATACAAGACTTAGCAATCTTAAAACTGAGCTCGGTGAAGCGGAACAGAGAATTAGCGAGCGAAAAAATTCTATCATTGATTCAAGTGAGTTGATTAAGAAGTATGAAACTCAGCAGAAGAATGTGAGAAACAACCGCGAGTTCGACTCTCTTTCAAAAGAAATCGAATTCCAATCTCTTGAAATTCAACTTTCAGAAAAGAGAATGAAAGAATTTGAAGCTCAATTGATTCAAAAGAAAGAAATATTAGATGCCGCTGAGGCAAACCTTAATGAGCGTAAGAAAGACCTTGATCATAAGAATGTTGAGTTGAACGGCATTATCAAGGAAACTGAAAAGGAAGAAAAGGCACTACTAAAAGCAAGCGCTGAAGCTTCTGCAACTATTGAAGATAGATTGCTAAACGCATATAAGCGCATCAGACATAGTGTTAAAAACGGCTTAGCGGTTGTTCCAGTGGAACGTGGGTCATCAGGAGGTTCTTTCATTAAAATACCTCCTCAACGACAGCTTGATATTGCCGCTCGAAAGAAGATCATTCTTGATGAGCATAGCGGAAGATTATTAGTAGATCTTGAATTAGCTAATGAGGAAACTGAGAAGCTAAAGCAACTGACGCAAAAGGCGATGGCATAAGCTCCAAGCAAATACTCTTTTAAAAAGCCTCTTGATTAGCTTTCAGGAGGTTGTTATTGATACAGACTTCAGTACTGTATGTACAAAAAAGCCCCTTGTGTAAACACACAAGGGGCTTTTTTTCATCTATTTCGTTTTATCACCTTTTAGATAACTCAACATAGTCACGTTCATTTTCACCTGTATAAATCTGTCTTGGCCGACCGATTGGTTCACCATTTTCACGCATCTCTTTCCATTGCGCAATCCAACCTGGAAGCCTTCCCATCGCGAACATTACGGTAAACATATTGGTCGGAATGCCTAATGCACGGTAAATAATCCCCGAGTAGAAATCTACGTTTGGATAAAGCTTTCGATCAACGAAGTATGGATCACTCAACGCTGCTGCTTCTAGCTTTTTAGCAATATCCAATATTGGATCATTTACACCCAACTTACTTAACACATCGTCTGCAGCTTTTTTAATGATACGTGCTCTTGGGTCAAAGTTCTTATACACCCTATGTCCAAATCCCATTAATCTAAATGGATCATTTTTATCCTTCGCTTTTTCCAGATACTTATTAGCATCTCCTCCGTCTGCTCTAATAGCTTCCAACATCTCTATAACTGCCTGATTTGCGCCACCATGCAATGGGCCCCAAAGGGCATTGATACCCGCTGAAACAGAAGCATATAAGCTTGCATGTGAAGAACCAACAATTCGCACTGTACTTGTAGAACAGTTTTGTTCGTGCTCGGCATGCAGAATTAATAGCTTATTTAATGCCTTAATTATTACTGGATCTGGCTCATAATCCTCTGATGGCGTACCGAACATCATTTTTAGGAAATTACCACAATAGTCCAAATCATTCTTTGGATACATCAATGGTTGGCCGATTTCATTCTTATATGCCCAAGCGGCTATGGTTGGTAATTTCGCAATTAGGCGAATAATATTCATATAAACCTCATCCGCAGATCGAACAGGATCCAGAGATTCAGGATAAAATGCGGTAAGAGATGTTACCAACGAAGACAGCACTCCCATTGGGTGAGAGTTGGAAGGAAAGCCCTCTAGTAATACCTTAAAATCTTCGTGAATTAATGTGTGGTAAGTGATATCCACTCTCCATTTATTAAGCTGCTCCTCATTTGGCAGTTCACCATATATAATCAAATAGGCTACTTCTAGGAAACTTGATTGTTCTGCTAATTGCTCTATCGGATATCCACGATATCGTAAAATCCCTTTTTCTCCGTCTAAAAAGGTAATTGCACTTTTTGTAGAACCCGTGTTTTTGTAGCCTGGATCAATTGTTATTAAACCTGATTCACCTCGCAGCTTCGATATATCGAGTGCTTTTTCATTCTCTGTTCCTTCTATTATAGGTATTTTATATACCTCACCATTAAAATGGAGCTCTGCAAAATCTGACATCTTCCTTACTTTATCTCGTTACAATTATTCTAAAATATCGACCCGTGCGAAAATACATGACGGGAAGGTCAATTACAATAGCAGAGATAATTAAGAATACTTGAATTCTTTACCCAGATACCTGGCATTGGCACCCAGTTCTTCTTCAATTCGTAATAATCGATTGTATTTGGCTACCCTATCACTTCTAGATGCCGAACCAGTTTTAATCTGTCCAGTATTCAATGCCACGGACAAATCAGCAATGGTTGTATCCTCTGTTTCTCCACTTCTATGGCTCATTACGCTTGTATAACCATTTTGTGTTGCCATTTCAACCGCCCTAATAGTTTCTGTTAAGGTGCCTATCTGATTCACTTTTATTAGAATAGAATTAGCAGTACTATCCTTAATTCCCTGTGCCAATCGCTGCGTGTTTGTTACAAATAAGTCATCACCAACTAACTGAATTTTTTTTCCAATTGAATGAGTTAGCTTCGACCAACCTCCCCAATCATCCTCTGCCATACCATCCTCTATAGAGATAATTGGATACTTTTCCGACCATTCTTTCCAAAATGCAACCATTTCATCAGAAGTTAACTCTCGACCAGTAGATTTTTTGAATATGTATTTTTTCTTCTTGACATCGTAGAATTCACTACTCGCAGCGTCCATAGCTATAAAAACATCATCACCTGCCTTATAACCTGCGGCTTTTATTGCCTTAAGCACGTATTCGATTGCGGCTTCATTACTATCTAAATTTGGTGCAAATCCGCCTTCATCTCCAACATTCGTTGAAAACCCATCCTTCTTAAGCACGGCTTTCAAGTGATGGAAAATCTCAGTTCCCATTCTCAATGCCTCGCTAAAAGACTTGGCTCCGACTGGCATGACCATAAATTCTTGGAAATCTATTTTATTATCTGCATGAGCTCCTCCGTTCAGAATATTCATCATTGGAATCGGCAATACATTTGCATTAACACCACCAATATATCTGTATAATGGCATACCGTGGCTCTGAGCTGCCGCTTTAGCGCATGCAAGAGAAATCCCTAAGATGGAGTTCGCGCCCAAATTTGCCTTATTAGCGCTTCCATCCATTTTAATCATATGCCTATCAATGGCCTCTTGACTCGAAACAAACGCTCCCTGCAATTCGGGGCTAAAAACCTCCATCACATTGCTTACGGCTTTTAACACCCCCTTACCTAAATATCTTGTTGAATCACCATCTCGAAGTTCCACTGCTTCATGAATTCCAGTTGAAGCACCCGAGGGGACCGCTGCCGTTCCAATTATTCCATCGTCCGTGATTACATCCACCTCTAATGTAGGATTTCCACGCGAATCAAGTATTTCACGGGCTAAAATCTGGGCTATTGCACTCATAATATTGTTTTAAGCGAGTTGTTTAATATGATCATCAATTAGAGCTACAAACTCATCAAATAAGTATCTCGAATCATTCGGACCAGCCGAAGATTCGGGGTGAAACTGAACCGAAAATGCAGGGTAATTATTTAGCATTAGACCTGCAAGAGTGTTATCATTCAAATGGATGTGAGTTACTGTCAAGTCGTCTCGTAACTCTGCTTCCTCAAGATTTACCACGAAACCATGGTTTTGAGAAGTCACCTCGCATTTCCCAGTCCTCAAATTTTTCACCGGATGATTGATTCCTCGATGTCCATTATGCATTTTAAAAGTAGAGAGTCCATTCGCTAGTGCCAACAATTGGTGACCAAGACAGATCCCAAAAGTTGGAATATTGAGCTTTAAAAGATCATTTATTAAGGTTATTGATTCTTTCATTGCCGAAGGATCCCCTGGTCCATTGCTCAACATGAGTCCATCTGGATTGAACGCTAATATTTCTTGCACTGAAGTATGCATGGGAAAAACGCGCACAAAACAGCCATGTTCTTTTAGACATCTAATAATGTTCTTTTTGACTCCAAAATCCACTAAGGCTACTCGTCTTTCATTTTCAATGCCAAGCTCATAAGGTTCTTGGGTAATCACTTTCGATGAAAGTTCTAACCCCTCCATTGATGGAACTTGTTTCAATCTCTTCTGGAGTTCTTCAACCTCAAGAATCTCGCTAGAGATTATTGCATTCATAGCACCTTTATAACGTATATGTCTCACAAGTGCCCTAGTATCTACATCCGAGATTCCAACTAGTCCTTGAGTGTCAAAATATTCTTGAATTGACTCGTCCGCAGCCGCTCGTGAGAAGACATCGCTAAACTTTTTACATACCAATCCCGCAATTTTTATTGAGTCAGATTCAACCTCTTCCTTTGCAACACCATAGTTTCCGATGTGTGCTGGCGTCATTAACAGAATCTGTCCGAAATAAGATGGATCCGTGAAAATTTCTTGATAACCTGTCATTCCAGTGTTAAAACAT
>CALKOP010000210.1 GCA_938091155.1 uncultured Flavobacteriales bacterium
GCCTCAGCTGTTGCGGCTGATTTAATATTACTGCCAATTCTCTTGTTAAAAAGCTCAGGCAAAGGCAAATAGACAATAGGTCGTTTTGGGCGAAATCGCCCCATTGTATACTGTGCAATCTATAGTTTCTTGTTCTAATTCTTTTTGAGTCATAACCTGTTAATGATTTTGATCTGAAATTAAGCGATAAGTGAAAAAATGCATTAGATTTGCTTTAATTCAAAAAAACACAAAAATCAATTACTATGAAAAAACTAGTCCTTGCTCTTGCTCTTGTTGTAGGAGCTGCTGGAGCGTCTTTCGCTTCAAATTATAAGTTAGATGAAGCTTCTGTTGAAACAGCTTTTGCTGCATCTGATGATATTTCTCTTTCTGTCACTGAATCTTTAGGAATCGAGGCTGTTGCAGCTGATGGTGAATTAAGCAAGACACAATTTTTAATCCGTGCTTGGTTTTGTGGAGTTATTGCTCTTCACAGAAGTTACATGGGAACTGGTGGTAAGAGTCTATTGATCTATTATCTGTGTGTACCTGTAGCAAACTATGTTGCTATTATGGTTGACTTTTGGGGAACGATCATCAAAGGAGATGAGTTCTGGATGAAGTACAAGGACAATCCAAAGTTCTTCGCTTGGAATAACTAAATTCCGAAAAACGAATAGGAAAGCCGACCAATGTGTCGGCTTTTTTTATGCCTTGTTTTTTGATCCCAACAAGTCATTGAGGTATGAAATTCTAGAGGTTTGTAAACTTGTTCAGTTTGACCTATAGAGCGGGCCATTTTATCTTTGCAAACATGTGTTGTGAATTTATCTGCAAACTAATTCTACCGGTGTTGTTTCGAGCAAAATGCTAAATGCCAATGGTGGTAAGGGGCATTCGGAGTTACGGTCAATTGTAAAAAACTTAAGCTCAGCAAGGATTAGAGCGTAGTAGGGATTAAGTCCATTTATTGGCTGAAATTAATCCTCTATTTTCAATATCAACTCTCTCAATTGAGTGTTATACTTTCTTTCGTTTAGATAGTTTTTCTTGCCAGCCAAATATTCTGCTCTTTTAACTCCGGCCATATAGAAACGCTGGAATAAACCGTAGCCGATTACGATACCTGCAACGTAGTATTTGACCACGAAAATGCCAATAGCAGCTAGGCCTAATCCTGTGCTTAGCATGGAAACAGAAAACACTGCATCCCAGAAATAGCCGGAATATAATTGACCTGATCCAGGAATAAATGTTGACCAAAGTGATGCCCGTTCAGGATCTCTATATTTTGGGAAATTATCATCATTATATGCACATTCGATTTCAAATAGAAGGCTATCCCTGGTTTGCTGTTTATCAACGTTTTTTGAAACCCAAAACAACATCTTCTCCTTCGCTTTATCCCATTCTCTGAGTTCATTAAGAGCCAAAGCATAAAGCAGTGCGGCTTCGGCCTGGTATTCTTCATTAAGAAATTGGTCGACTAGGAATAGTTGTGAGGAGGCTTGCTCGAAATCCTTATCGAGATAACTAGCATAGGCGGATTTTTGTCGCGATGTAAAAACCAATGAGTCGGAAAGTCCGAAATAGCTGATGCGCAACATCGTTTTTTTGGCCGCAGCAGGGTTATATAAGCTCAGCTGACAATTAGCCTTGTGATTCAAGGCAATCGTTCTTATACGATTATCAAATGTTGAATAACATATTCGTTCATATTCAAGAGCAGCCCACTCAAACTTATTCTCTTGTGCCAAGGAATGAGCATCTGAGAATATGGATGAACTATTGCCAGAATACCCTGCGAAGGGGAATATGCATATCAAACAGAATATTACGATCGATTTCATCATAAATTTCTCTTTTCATAGAGTAAACACTAAGTGCGCTACCCCAAATATTTCCAATGTAAAAAATGCCAAATAGACCTCCAAGAATTAAAAACTGCGGGCTCAACAATCCTGCAATTAGCGCAGCTTCAACAGCAACGGCAGCTAGCGGTAGCGTCATATACATGGTTCCAAGTGGTGTTCCACGATAGCCCGCATAAAACTTTCCAATACCCGGGAATAAAGCGGACATAAATCCTGCAACCCATGGGGATTTGCGTTTGTAGGTAGATAATTCATGATGATAGGTGACCATCGACTTTTCTTCTGTTGAAAATTCAAAATATCGATTCGAAAAATAGGCCGACAAACTATCAAATTCTTCATAGTCCCTGGTCAGCAATGATATTGATGCATATTGAAGCATTCTGAGTTCCCAAAGTTGGCTTCCAGTATCCAATTGAATAATGGAAAGCCGAGTCTTTGCTTTATCGAATTTTTCGAGGTACACATAGCATATAGATTCATAAAAGCGCGCCTGCAAGCCAATTTCGTAAGTTGTGGATACTTGAGACAGAACGCCAATTGCATCCGTGAATTCTCGGTTGAAATAGTAAATCCAACCACGCAAATAAGTGATGCTATCTTGCTGTTCCAGAGATGCGGACTTAGATTGTACGTCCAATCGATTTAGCAAGAATGTAGCATCCTTATACTGCTCATTCGTGATGAGATAGGATACAAAGGATAACTCATTGGAGAAATAGTCTAATGAATCAAATTGGACTTTTTCCGGAATTGTTTCAGTGGAATCAATATTTGTAATAAGACCGGGAGAATCAGATTGGAGCGGTAGATTATCCGTGTCTATTGAGGTAATTGTATCAACGAAGTCATGCTGAGCGGATAGCGTAAAGTAGCTCAATGACAAGGAGAATACAACAATTAAATACCGGATCATTCTTGTATCGCTTGCCAATTATTTATGATCATGACCAGTGTGATCACCTTTAGTACTGTATTTACTAGGATTGTCAATGAGCATACCTGTTCTATCGTTCATCTGACTTGGCAACATATCAATGGCCGTGAACTGCGTACATCTTGTAAGCCTGTCTGCAGATAACGCCACCCCTTTCAATAAACCATATTCTTGAATACTCGCAAAACTGAATGCAGAGCAGCTAATTTCATATGGGCATCTTGATTGCAATTGTGGAGAAATGACTTTTTGATAAATAAATAGAGCTCCACTGAACGTAAGAGTTATCGGATTATAATTAATGATTGCGCTCTTGCTAATCTTTAGAAATTTAGGTCTGCGTGCATCGTAAATATGCTCATGTAGGTCTACGGATCTCAATTCGGCCTTTTGATTCTCCGAGAACTGAGACTTGGCCTGAAAACCGTTTCCTAGGATGAATAGACCTGCAAGTATGAAAATCTTGGTTAGATTCATTTTGGGGCGTTATTCATTGAACTAGCATCAACCACTTCAGCATCTTCAGGAATTCTGAAATCGAGCCAGGTATCATCAACTTCTGAGTTTAATTTCAGATTTGAGTATTTCCTCTGTGTAATAGCAGAATCCGCTTCGCTATAATAGGTTATTTCCGTTATTGTCAAAGGCATTTTGATGTAGGATACACTATGGTAATTTGTGTAATATGT
>CALKOP010000211.1 GCA_938091155.1 uncultured Flavobacteriales bacterium
ACTCGCCTATTACTTAAGTGGTCAATATCATCAACGTTTGTCTTAGAGTTGATTAATTCAATCAAATATTTGATGATTTCGATAATATCAACCTTGGTAAGAACGCGGTTTTCCATATCGATATCCAGATTCAACTTCTTATTAATTCGATATCGTCCAACTTCGCCTAAATCATACCTCTTATCTGAGAAGAATAATTTATCGATAATTCCTCTTGCCGTTTCCTCATCTGGCGGTTCTGCATTACGAAGAATTCGATAGATATGTTCTACGGCCTCAATTTCTGAGTTCGATGGATCCTTCTGCAGAGTATTGTAAATAATTGCATGATCTGCAGCATTAATATTCTCTTTATGTAGGAGAACAGTCTTTACTTCAGCATCTACAATAAGATCGATGTGCTCATCTTCAAGGACAGTTTCACGATCAACAATAACTTCATTTCGTTCAATTGAGACAACTTCCCCAGTATCCTCATCAACAAAATCTTCAAACCAAGTCTTTAAAACCCTAGCGGCTAGCTTTCTTCCGACCGCCTTTTTAAGACCAGACTTGCTAACTTTAATTTCATCAGCTAGATCAAATATTTCTAGTATTTCTTTGTCACTTTCATACCCGATAGCTCTAAACAGAGTGGTAACAGGTAATTTCTTCTTACGATCAATGTACGCGTACATGACGCTATTGATGTCTGTTGCAAATTCAATCCACGAACCTTTGAAAGGAATAATTCGAGCGGAATAAAGTTTCGTACCATTAGCATGGAAACTCTGACCAAAGAATACTCCAGGAGAACGGTGAAGTTGTGAAACTACAACTCGCTCTGCACCATTAATTACGAATGAACCACCAGGGGTCATGTAAGGGATGGTTCCTAAATATACGTCTTGAACTATTGTTTCAAAATCCTCATGTTCTGGGTCTGTACAGTACAGTTTTAGCTTGGCCTTCAGTGGAACGCTGTAAGTTAAACCGCGCTCCATACACTCTGATATTGAATATCTCGGAGGATCTACAAAGTAGTCCAAGAATTCAAGTACAAAGTTGTTCCGAGAATCCGTAATTGGAAAGTTCTCGCTAAATACGTTAAATAGACCCTCATTTTCTCTATCCTCTGGAGAGGTTTCGAGTTGAAAAAAGTCCTGAAAAGACCGCAACTGTATGTCTAAGAAATCCGGGTACTGCAGTTGGTTCTGAGTGCGTGAAAAGTTAATTCTTTCCGGAATATTTGATTTGGTCATGGAATGGAAAAATAATATGATGAACTACAAACACAAAAGGGTCTAGCGCCAACCCCGAACAAATCGGGGTTGGACTAAACCAGTAAAAAGTAATTATTGTTGAGAATTACTTAACTTCAACCTCAGCGCCAGCTTCAGTCAGCTGTGTTTTAAATGCTTCAGCTTCGTCCTTAGAAACACCTTCCTTAAGGGCTTTAGGAGCACCATCCACTAGTTCCTTAGCCTCTTTAAGACCAAGGCCAGTCATTTCCTTAACTAGTTTCACAACTGCAAGCTTAGAAGCACCCGCGCTTGTTAGAATTACATCAAATTCAGTTTGTTCCTCAGCTCCACCTGCCGCGTCTCCACCACCTGCTGGTCCAGCCATAGCAACTGCTGCAGCTGCTGGTTCAATACCGTATTCATCTTTTAAAATTGTAGCAAGTTCGTTTACCTCTTTTACGGTAAGATTTACTAGTTGCTCTGCAAAAGCTTTTAAATCAGCCATTTTTTGTTGAATTATAAATTGTTTAACCTAAGTTCTATTATTGTTTATGCCGCTCGTTCCTCGAGCGTCTTGAGAATTCCCGCTAGTTTACCACCACCAGACTTAAGTCCGGAAATAACATTCTTTGCAGGTGATTGAAGTATGAGAACGATATCACCGATAAGTTCATCTTTAGACTTCAGATTTGCAAGCATTTCTAGAGATTCATCTCCTACATAAATACTTTCCTCGATATAAGCCCCTTTTAAAATAGGTCTATTCGATTTCTTTCTGAAGTCCTTGATGAGTTTCGCAGGACCATTACTGGTTTCTGCAATCATCAAACCGGTATTCCCTTTAAGGACATCTTTTAGCTCGCTGAAATCTTTGCCTTCAACGCGATCCATAGCTTTGCTAAGGAGCGTGTTTTTAACAACCTTTAATTGCACTTCCTTTTGGAAGCAAAGTCTGCGCAATTTTCCAGAATTTTCAGCATTTAAGCTTGATATGTCCGTAAGGTAAAAAACCTCACTCTTACTCAATCGATCAGCAAGATCACTGATTAAGGCATCTTTTTCTTGACGTGTCATCTTACTTTTTGATTAAGATTAGAATTGGTTAAAGGACTTAGCGTCTACCCTAATACTAGGACTCATTGTACTTGACATGAAAATTGTTTTCATGTAAGTACCTTTTGACGCACTAGGCTTTAACTTAACAATTGTCTGTAACAGCTCACTCGCATTCTCAGCGATTTTTTGTGCATCGAAAGAAACTTTTCCGATAGAAGCGTGCACAATTCCAAATTTATCGACCTTGAAGTCGATCTTACCAGCTTTCACTTCCTGAACCGCTTTCCCAATATCCATGGTTACCGTTCCAGTTTTCGGGTTTGGCATAAGTCCTCTTGGGCCTAAAATACGACCTAAAGCACCAACCTTACCCATAACGCTAGGCATAGTAATGATTACATCCACATCAGTCCATCCTCCTTTAATCTTCGCGACAAATTCGTCAAGACCAACGTGATCAGCACCCGCATCTATAGCTTCTTGTTCCTTATCTGGTGTACATAATACTAGAACTCTCACATCCTTTCCAGTACCATGCGGTAAAGACACAACCCCACGGACCATTTGATTTGACTTTCGAGGGTCAACTCCCAAACGTATTGCTAGGTCAACAGAAGCATCAAAATTTGATGTACCAATTTCTTTTATCAAAGTGCTTGCAAAAGCAAGTTGATATAATTTGTCTGAGTCAACTTTCTCTAACGCAGCTTTTCTTTTTTTACTTAATCTGGCCATTTCTTCAATTATTTAATAGCAATACCCATACTTCGGGCTGTGCCTGCCACCATATTCATGGCTGATTCAACGGTAAAACAGTTCAGATCAACCATCTTGTCCTCAGCAATTGCTTGAACATGGGCTTTGGTAACTGTTCCAGATTTAATTCTATTTGGTTCTGATGCGCCAGATTTAATGTTTGCAGCTTCTTTTAATTGTATGGCAACTGGTGGTGTCTTTACAATAAAATCGAAAGACTTGTCTCCGAATACGGTAATTACAACGGGAAGAATTTTCCCAGTCTTATCTTGAGTTCTAGCATTAAACTGCTTGCAAAACTCCATGATATTTACACCCTTTGCTCCAAGTGCCGGACCTACCGGTGGCGAAGGATTTGCAGCTCCTCCTCGGACCTGCAATTTGATTAGTGCGCTAATTTCTTTAGCCATATTGATTGATTTAGTTCAAGCGTCTCTTAATTCCCAATGGAACATGTGACTCCTAATTATTAATTACTCTTTTTCTACTTGCATATAACTCAATTCGAGCGGAGTCTTTCTACCAAAGATCTTCACCATTACCTTGAGCTTTTTCTTTTCTTCATTGATTTCTTCAATTACTCCCGAGAAGCTATTGAAAGGACCATCAATCACCTTAACTGACTCACCCGCAACAAATGGTATATTCAATTCCGCTTCGCTATCGGCCATTTCATCGACCTTACCCAACATGCGATTCACTTCGTTTTGCCTCAATGGAATAGGGCTTCCACCTTTCTTGTCTGATAAGAACCCAATAACATTGGTCATGCCTTTGATCATATGAGGAATCTCTCCAATTAGATTAGCCTCAATAAAAACATATCCAGGATAAAGATTTTTTTCTTTACTAACCTTCTTTCCATTTCTAATCTGATACACCTTTTCTATCGGAAGCAAAATTTGAACAATAAAGTCTTTCAACCCCTGATATTCGATTTCCATTTCTAGTTGCTCCACAACCTTTCGTTCCTTACCACTAATGGCTCGAACGACATACCATTTCAAGTTGCTATCTTTTGTTGCAATTTCAGTCATGTTATCCAAAAATTGTATTGTAGATAACATCCATTAACTGACCAAAACCTAAGTCCATTAGGTAAATCACCCCCGCAACAATGAATGTGGCGATCAAAACAACTATACCACTACTCTGAAGCTCGCTCCAAGTTGGCCATGAGACTTTATTGGTTAATTCATCAACCGCCTCTTCTACATATGTTTTAATTCCTGCCATAATTATTCTTTGCACGGGCGGTAGGAATCGAACCCACAGCCGCTGGTTTTGGAGACCAGTGCTCTACCAATTGAGCTACACCCGTATGGTTTGAAACATTCGTTTCGATTCACTTTCCGCAACATTGACTTCTCTCTGCTGCCCTACCTATTTATTAAACGACAGAAAGTGTGGAGCTGAAAAACAGCTCCACACTTCTGAATAATTAAACTATTCTTACTCTAGGATCTCAGTTACCTGACCCGCTCCTACAGTTCTACCACCTTCACGAATTGCAAATTTCAATCCTTGATTGATAGCTACAGGTGCGATCAAATTCACCTCGATGGTGAGGTTATCACCCGGCATAACCATTTCTCGACCTTCGCCTAACATGATTTCTCCTGTAACATCCGTTGTTCTTAAGTAAAACTGAGGTCGATACTTATTGTGGAAAGGAGTATGACGTCCGCCTTCTTCTTTCTTAAGTACATATATCTCAGCTTTGAACTTTGTATGAGGTGTAATTGTCCCTGGCTTGCAGATAACCATACCTCTTCTGATTGCTTCTTTTTCAATTCCTCTAAGAAGTAGACCTACGTTATCGCCAGCCTCTCCTCTATCAAGAATCTTTCGGAACATCTCAACTCCTGTGATGGTTGAGGTCAACTTCTCTTCAAAACCAAGAATCTCAACATTATCACCAGTATTGATAACGCCTGTTTCAATACGACCAGTAGCAACCGTTCCACGTCCTGTAATTGAGAACACATCTTCAACTGGCATTAGGAAGTCCTTGTCAATTTCACGAGGAGGCATTGGGATATAGCTATCAACAGCAGCCATCAAATCCATAATCTTGTCTTCCCAAAGAGCTTCTCCATTCAAACCTCCAAGAGCTGAACCTTGTATAACAGGAGCATTGTCACCGTCATAGTCATAGAAACTAAGTAATTCTCTTACTTCCATTTCAACAAGTTCTAAGAGCTCTTCATCATCAACAAGGTCAACCTTATTCATGAAAACAACGATTTGCGGAACTCCTACTTGACGTGCAAGAAGGATATGCTCACGAGTCTGCGGCATTGGACCATCAGTAGCAGCTACAACAAGAATAGCACCGTCCATTTGTGCAGCACCAGTAACCATGTTCTTAACATAGTCAGCGTGACCTGGACAGTCAACGTGCGCATAATGACGATTCTCTGTTTGGTATTCTACGTGTGATGTATTAATTGTAATACCTCTTTCCTTTTCTTCTGGAGCGTTATCGATTGAATCGAATGAACGAAGTTCAGAGAAACCTTTCTTAGCAAGAACTGTAGTGATTGCTGCAGTCAATGTCGTTTTACCGTGGTCAACGTGACCAATAGTTCCGATGTTTAAGTGTGGTTTGGAACGATCAAATTTTTCCTTTGCCATGACTTATTACCTATTTAGTTTAATTCTTGAGTTTACTTATTTATTCTTCTATCTACGAGCCAACGAGGGGAATTGAACCCCTGACCTCTTCCTTACCAAGGAAGCGCTCTACCCCTGAGCTACATCGGCTTTATATAACTCTCGGGAGAGCCTTTATATTAAAGGTGGACTCCACCTAATAAATCCATCTACCATTATAATGTTTTGAGCGGGAGACGAGACTCGAACCCGCGACCCTCAGCTTGGAAGGCTGATGCTCTACCAACTGAGCTACTCCCGCAATGTATCAGTGTGGGGAGAGCAGGATTCGAACCTGCGAAGACGTAGTCAACAGATTTACAGTCTGTCCTCGTTGGCCGCTTGAGTATCTCCCCAATAATGATTATTAAATACTTAAAGAACGATTCTGAGCTGGTGG
>CALKOP010000212.1 GCA_938091155.1 uncultured Flavobacteriales bacterium
CATCATATTTGTAGTTGGTGCAACAAGCTCTATGGTAATCGGCTTATCATTGGGTGTTTTACTGATCCTGTTTTATGCGCTTTTCATTCCTGTTGGAATTACACTTACGAATCAAGGAATACTTATCCGCAAATGGCTTCGAAAGAAAGTCGTGGAAAAAAGTGTAGTAAAGCTGTTTATTTCTGGTGAAAACGATAAAAAAGTACTTCAAGTAACATTCCCGAATACAGGAAGATTTCGTCAAATAATGGTAAAAGTTAAAAACGAGAGTCAGTTGTCAAAGTGGCTAGAGAATCATGGATATGAAATTGGAATTTCAGCATGACATACAAACCTCCTTTCCTCCATCGATTTGCTCATTTTAGCACTATTATTCCCAACCGTCTAAGGCCTGTAATTCCAGAGGGATATGTTCGAAAAACCATACAGACTCTAGATGGAGATTTTCTTGATTTGGATTACTCCACCATCGGTTCTAAAAAAGTTGTGTTACTACTGCATGGACTGGAAGGAAATAGCACTTCCACCTATATCTTAGGACTTCGAAACCTACTCAACAGCAATGGACACGATGTTGTAGCCATGAATCATAGATCGTGTGGTGGTCGCCCGAATAATCTCTTATCGAGCTACCACAGCGGCAAAACGGATGATGTAAAATTGGTTATTGATCTATTACAAAAAAGCTATTCTAAGCTTCATTTAGTTGGTTTCAGTTTAGGCGGAAATATGGCGTTGAAATATGCAGGCGAACAAGCGGAAAACTGCCCTATAGCTAATGTATGCGCCATCTCCACCCCATGTGACTTAGCAGGTTCTAGTTCGTCACTAGGGCGTTTCGAAAACAAAATTTATTTGAATCGATTCTTGAGCCAATTGATTGCTAAGGCATTGGCCAAAACTGAAAAGCACCCAACTATTCCATTAAATATAAAAGCCATAAAATCTTCGAGAAATTTCCATGATTTTGACGATTCATATACCGCCCCTGTGCATGGTTTCCAATCAGCTGCTGACTACTATACGAAGTCAAGTTCAAAACAGTTTATTCCATTCATCACCAAACCGACCTTAATCATAAATGCTCTGAATGATTCCTTTCTGAGTGAGTCATGTTATCCACATGAAGAAGCACAAGCAAATCAGTCAGTCACATTGATAACACCCAAGTATGGCGGACATGTTGGATTTGCTACTGACTTTCGAATGAAACAAGCATTCTGGCATGAAAAGCGAATACTAGAGTTTATTCTCGCAGCAGGGTCATAGAACCATGCACTACTCCATCGTTTCCTCTTAGTTGGTAGAAATATACTCCTGATGGAAGTGGTTCACCGGCAGTGGTAAAACCAAACCAAGACTCTGTCATTGGGTTTTTAGTGGAATAAACCAACATTCCCCATCTATTGTAAACATTCAATTCACTGAAATCTTTGCAGTCAAGGGTTCCACTTATTTTAAAGAAGTCATTTACACCATCGTTATTAGGTGTGAATACGTTTGGAATAACAAAGTCGTCTGCAAAAAATACTTCCACTGAATCAGAAGAAAAGCAGCCATCGTTGTTCACCGTTACAAAATATACTCCTGGCTCTGTGACTGTTATTTCAAAATCTGCCTCTTCATTAGGAAGCCATGAATAGTCATATCCAAAATTATCATCATCACCTGCCTTCAGAGTCAATACTTCTGCGCAAGCAAAAGTATCAGGCCCCAGATCAAACTCGGGAGTCTGGTTAATTTGAACAGAATAGATAAACAAGTCGGAAATCGAGTCTTGATCGCACAAGTATGTCGCAAGAAGCTCTACCGTATAATTCCCACCACTTTGATAGGCATGAGTAGTATTCTGTGAGGTGTCCGAATCTCCATCGCCAAAGGTCCATAGCCAAGCATCTACTTTTCGGGAAGTGAAGCCATTAAATTGAAGAGGTTCTCCATCGCAAACAGTATCGGATGTATCCAAACTAGACACGGCAAGCCCGTTCACTGTTTTTTCAAATACCACTCGAATGGAATCTGAACTAGAACATCGGGCATTTGATATGGTTAAAAAATATAATCCTGTTGAGTCAATTGAGATGTTTTGTGCAGTTTCTCCTCCTCCCCATAAGTAGCTTAATGCGGAGTCTGCTGTAATGCTAATTGAGTCGGACAAACACAAAGTGGTATCAACACCCAATTCCAACATCGGTAATGGCACAACCGTGATGGTATCGTAGATAGAATCCTCACTGCATTGCGAAGTAATGCTGACGCTTATAAAATAGGTGCCTCCCGAATCGTAACTATGAATTGGGTTGGATAAACTCGATAAAGTGCCATCTCCCAAATTCCAGGCGTAAGTTTCAGGATTACCAGCTGCATTAACTCTAAATCGCAGGCTATCATATTGACAGATTGTATCACTGTTAATGGTGATGTTTGAGTAGTCAACACCACCATCTAAGTTTGTTAATCGAACACCGGCCGCATAGGAATATGATTCTGCATTTCCTAGACCAATGGAATATGCTAGGAATCCACAACCCCCAGTATTCAAGGTGTGACTACCAGTATCAATCAAAACGTTAGTGTAGGAGTAATTTGTATCTGCGTTCAGCGTTTCGAATCCAACCACTTGATTTCCATCTAATTCAAGCGCAGCCGTATCGGCAGTTCGTGTTGCAATGACCACATAATTTAATGATATCAACACCTCACTTACCGCAAAGAATGTAATACTATCCAAAAACATTTGTTCGTTTGGATTGATCATTACCATTGATGGATCGCCCGGAATAATATTGGAACACGTGCCACCTCCGTTGCTTACCATAAATTGACCAATACTTATTGGATTATTAGAAGATATAAGCCTTGCAACTTGGTGTGTGTCTTGATAGAATTCACCTGCATCGATAGTAGTCAATAGAGTTCCGTCTTTAAAAACATCCGTATCATCTTCTTGCGCAACAACTCGAAACATATCTGTACCCACCTCAGGAGTCGGCAGCATGATGTACTCACGTCCCCAAGATGAAACCGGAAACTGAGCCTCAAACAAAGGGTCAGCTGTGGTTCCACAAAAAATTTGTGACCAGACATTTCCAGCAAATACTGCAACTGTGCCCTTCGCGCTCGTCACACGAACACGCGACCCCGTCAAATCTTCCATCGAATCGCCTTGTACTTGATATAAATCCCCCGAATCTAAGGTCACAGTAAATGGCACTCCGACCAAGTTACCTCCTAATGTGTTGTCTGAAGGAGTAATCTCGACTGTAACCTGCTCACCTGGTGCAACCACCATAAACTCGGACCGCCATGGTCCAGAATAAGAATTACCAGCCCAAATACCTGCATTCAGCATAATTGGATAAGCTGTCATCACATAGTATTCATCACCCAGAGCTCGATTTGGGAGAACCAAACTTGCCTCGCTTCTGAACTGGTGATAGGTGTTGGCATATAAAACACAGTTCTCTTCTGTATGTACATGTATTGCTCTTGGCTCAATTACCTCCGAGCTCCCTACATATGCCAAAGAATCAGGAATAATTACTTTAGTTACCGAGCCTGGTGAAACGTTGAAGTTTACAAGAAATGAGGTTCCCGGAATTTCAATAAAACCAGTTGTTGTATTACTTGATGAAATATTCGCTTGAAAAACAATAGTTGTATCAGCGGGATTGGTGTTAATCTTAAAAGCATCAAGTGGTTCGGTAAAGCCAAACCAGAAATCGGTACCAGCATTCGTGATTGATTGAGCCCTAACATCTTGAAATTGACTTCCAAAAAGCAATCCAGCAATCAATAGGATAATAGAATAGTTCATTCTAAATAAGACGAGGTTAAACGTCAAAGCTAATCGATCAATTGCACAATTTGGGCTAAACTAAATATGTTCATTCATAATTGATTGTCAAGATGTTGTGCTTATTTCAAAAATCAAATCGCTAAAGCGAAAAAAATTCATGACCTTGGTCGCTTGAACTTTAAAGAACTCGGTCTCTCAAACGACCTCATAGATTCCATATCATATATGGGATTCGAAAAAGCCACTCCTATTCAGGAACGCGCTATTCCAAAGATTTTAGATGGAAAAGACCTAATTGCGTGTGCGCAAACAGGTACAGGTAAAACAGCAGCCTTTATTCTGCCCATTATCAATCAATTAGCCGCTCAGGAAACGAAGGGAGTAAGTACAATTGTGATTTGCCCTACTCGCGAGTTAGCCATTCAGATTGATCAACAGATTAATGGTTTCACCTACTTTACTTCCATATCATCCATTGCTATATATGGCGGTGGTGATGGAGATAGTTGGGATGAACAAAAAAAGGCGTTAACCAGTGGAGTAGATATCGTAGTTGCTACTCCTGGTAAGTTTATTGCTCATCTGAATATGGGTTACATGGACTTATCTACCTTGAAGTATGTGATTTTAGATGAAGCTGATAGAATGCTGGACATCGGTTTTCATGATGACATTCTACGCATTTTTAGCTATTTCCCAAAGGACAGACAGACGCTCATGTTTAGTGCGACCATGCCGAGGAAAATTCGTGATTTGGCTCAGGAGATACTGAAGGATCCAGATGAAATTAGCATTGCTATTTCTAAGCCAGCGGAAGGCGTGATGCAACTAATTTATTTGTGCTACGACCCGCTAAAGACCAAAATGATCAAGCGATTGATTGATGGCAAGGATTCGCTAAAAACAATTATCATTTTTAGCTCAACCAAAAAGGAAGTAACCCAAATTGTACGCGATTTACGGAACAAAAACTACTTGGTTGAAGGTATTTCATCAGATCTAAATCAAAGTGAGCGAGAAGCTGTACTAATTCGTTTCAGAGCAAAGCAATGCCGCGTACTTGTGGCGACTGACGTGATGAGTAGAGGAATTGACATCAAGGACATTAATTTGGTAATCAATTACAATGTCCCTAATGACGCTGAAGATTATGTGCACCGAATTGGTAGAACTGCGAGAGCTGATACTACTGGAATTGCCGTGACATTAGTGAATGAAGAAGAGATGTACAAGTTTCTCCGAATCGAGCGATTGATTGAAAAGGAGATCATTAAATCACCTATTCCAGCTGATATTGGCGAAAGCCCAAAATGGAATCCATCAGCAAGTCAGAAAAAAGCCAAAGGAAATTTTAAGGGACGTGGAAAAGGTCCAAGACGACCAAATCGTTAAACCCTTTATTCTTTCAGGAAAGTTGGTTTAGCTGGTTGACCATCTATCTCTAGAATGTATAATCCGTTTTCTAGTGATTCTACACTTATATCAACATTAGTAAGCATTCCCATTAGAACTAAGCGCCCTGATGCATCGAATACTTTGTAGGCGTTATTCTCAACAATCCCATCAATGTGCAATATCGATGATGTTGGATTAGGATATAACTTCAACCCATCCTGATTAATGGAAGTAACTGATAAACAATCAGAAACTTTAATTGTATCAGCACCAGTGCATCCGTTCTGATCAGTAACGCTCACGGTATATGTACCACGTTTTGTTATTGTAAATGATATTCCTGTTGACCCATCCTTCCAAATGTGATCTCCAGAAACTCCTGTTGTCAACAAGATGGTTTCTTCACCACATAAAAACGTGTCCGCTCCTAAATCAACAATTGGATTGTCGACAATATTTACCCAAGTGCTATCAGTAGACTCACATCCATTGTTGTCCGTAGCTGTTACAAAGTAATAGTCTGGAATAGTCACAAGCATGGCGGTATCAGTAGTTGCATCACTCCAAGAAACAACGTCATGGCTATTCGGGTCCAAATGAATTAAGCGTTCTCCGCAGCTATTAGCGGCCAATAAAATCTCAGCAACATCAACATCATACCAGTCAAT
>CALKOP010000213.1 GCA_938091155.1 uncultured Flavobacteriales bacterium
TTCATTCTGCAGTAAGAATTGAGCCAAAACAAACTATCAGTTACTATTCTAGGATCTAGTGCAGCATTACCTGCAAATCATCGAAACCCTACTTCGCAATTACTAAAATCAGATCAATCCTATTATCTAATTGACTGCGGAGAAGGAACTCAATCACAATTGAGACGCTTTCATTTAAAGATGCAGCGCATTAAGGTTGTATTCATTTCGCATCTTCATGGAGATCACTATTTTGGTTTGTTGGGCATGCTAAACTCAATGCATTTGCTTGGAAGAACAGCATCTATTCACATTGTATGCCCTTCAGATTTAAAAGAAATTATCGAGGTTCAATTGCAGGCCGGTGGTGGGCGGATGCAATTCCAAATTGAATACAGCTTCACGGACAGGGTGAATGATGACAGGACCTTGGTTTATGAAGATGATCAATTACAGGTTGATGCCTTTCGCTTGAAGCATCGAATTCCTTGTACCGGTTTTGTTTTTAATCAGAAGGAAAAACCAAGATCATATAATGCGGCAGAAGGCGCCAAGCACAACATATCCATTAAGGATATTCCGAATATTAAATTAGGCCAAGATTATGTGAATGCTGATGGACTTGTTATACCAAATAAACAGTTGACCTTGGAGCCTCCATCTCCTAAATCTTATGCGTTCTGCACGGATACATTGCCCTTAGATAATACGGTTGAACAGGTAAAAGGTGTAGATTGTCTATACCATGAGTCAACTTTTTCTCAGGTAGAAACTAAACGGGCTCTGGCAACATATCACTCAACAACCATAGAAGCTGCACAGATAGCCAAGAAAGCGGGAGTTGGCAAATTGGTGTTAGGACACTACTCGGCACGTTATGGGGACCTGTCTATCTTGCTAGATGAGGCAAAATCGGTTTTTGATAAATCAATATTGGCGATTGAAGGAGAGGAAATAAATATCTAAACCAAACTTATTTAGAATCATTCTTAATTATCTTTACACCACGTGTCAATTAAACTTCATATTGCTGAATCAAACTTTGTAGTCCGTGAAGGACTGAAGGCTGTCTTTGCTAGACAACCAGAGGTAGATATTGTTGGTGTCACAGACAAATCGGTTCAATTAAAGGATGAAATTTTAAGCAGTAATCCGCAGGTGTTATTGATCAACTATGACACGAATGACTTTCATGCATCTGATGTAATGCAATCGTTACGTCTGATACCCGGACTTAGGGTAGTCGGTATAACACCTTGCTGCGAACCTGAAACACTCCGAAAACTGTTAGACGCTGGTCTTTGTGCTCATTTAATGAGCGATTGTGACCAAGATGAGATTGTAGATAGCGTACTTTGTTCGGCTCGGGGAGAGAAGTTTTTTTGTGGAAAGATCCTGGATATATTAAACGCAAGTGAAGGCAACAAAACTCAACATGATTGTGAACCTGTCACCATCTCAGAGCGAGAATTGGAGATATTACAACTCGTAGCGCAAGGTCTTACAACCAAACAAATTGCAGAAATGATTCACTTGAGTTTTCATACTGTTATGACGCATAGGAAAAACATGATGGGCAAACTGGGGATTAATAATACAGCAGGATTAATAATTTATGCGGTCCGCGAGAACCTAATTAGTCCGAATCGATTCTTGTTTAGTGAATCAAATTCTACCAACTAACTTCGTCATCTGCTCCCAGTAGGAGTAATGCTTCAGAGAGTTCACCACCCGTCTTCAAATCAGCATTTTTCTTAGAGACATCGAGTCCTTGTCGATAGATTTTTATGGCTTCTTTCTCTTTTCCCTCTCCTTCATAAAGTTTACCAAGCTTATAGTATCCACCAAGGTATTTGGCATCTTTTAATAGTAGGTCCTCAATGATTGCGATCGCTGATTTTTTATCGCCCTCTTTTTCATATTCCAGGGCTGCTGCATACTTGAGAAACGAATCTTCTGGATTCGTTTCTAGCATTTCTTTAATCAGTTTAAGTCGATCGTGAGCCATTTTTCAAATTTTTCGAAAATTAATTACTCCTAGTAGATATAGTCCAAAATAGATTTCAGAATCCATCAACAATTTATTAAAACGGCATTTCCACTAACTTGTAGGTAACAGGATAACTGATAACACCAGCAGCCAACATTTTTGCCCGAAACGCTCCGTTTTTCTCCATTTTTTGAACGTACTCTTGATCATTTACTGCGAAAATCATCGCAATCTGTCCATTATCCTCTATGCCCTGCATGACTCTCTTTACCTGAAAATCGCGGTCCGGCTCATCAATATAATCCTGGAGAAAAGCTCCTTCCCAACGATCGTAATCAATTACCTTAAAACTCATAAACATAAGGATAGAGTCGGTCACGTCAGTTTTGTATTTGAGTCTGTTAACCATCCAATATAGGTCCATCGCTCCCATAACCCCTGCATTGGCCATAGATTTTTGGAGATTGTCAGAAGTGATGTAATTCTTGGCTTCTTGAAGTTTATTCACGTTTGTGTAAACTAAGGCTAGACTTGTGTCATTAAGCTCTCGGTAAACATTTAATGCTTCGATCCCGTGTTTTTCTCTCACTGGTTGAGCAATATCAAAGGCTGCTTTCCATACATCGTATTCCTTTACAGTATGCGCAATGAATAAGCATGTATCATGAGCCATTTCTCTAGTAAATGGTGTGTTAACTAAGGATTCATCCACACCGGCATCGGCATTGTCTTGCGGTTGCTCCTCACTCGATTCATTGCAACCTACAAGAGTCAGAGTAACAGCTGATAAATAGACTAGTAATATTGATTTCCTTATTCGCATCCTCCAAAAATAGAAGGATTTGATTCGATAGACATTACCTTCATACCTTTAGTTGTATCAATTTATGATTCTGAGTAGGACATTATACTTTACACTTTTGTTTTTTGCCCTGATTGGCTGCAAACAGAATGATAGTATTTCGCTTACTGGGCGCATCGTAGACGGAAAAACGGGTGGTGTTGTGACGAATGCAGAGATAGTTTTATCGAGTAACTCAATTTCTAACGGATTCTATTCAAATAATTTTGCAGAGGTAGATAGAACCTTTGCCAATGATGCCGGAATGTTTGAGTTTGATTTTGAGCCCGGAAATGCAGTCGAGTTTGAAATTAGAGCGATTAAATCTGGAATGATTCAATTTGTAGATACGGTTTCTCGCGATGACTGGATAAGGGGGGTTGACAATCGGTTTGTAATCGATATGTTTCGTGCTTCACAAATAGACTTTAGTTTTCAAAATAGGGGTTCATTTAATACAATATTATTTACGCTCGATCCTCGTTCCGATGGTTGTGGAAATTGTTGTTCAAAAAACGCAGTTGTAATCAGAGCAGGGCTAGATACAGTGTTTACCTGCCAGGTTTTTGGAAACCAGATCGTCTCTTACGAATTAAGTGTATTGGATGGAAGTAGTTCTAATATTCAAAATGGAACTATTCAAGTTTACGATGACGTGGTGCCCTTCCTATACAAATAGCCTTCCTGTTATTACTTACCTGCAGATTGCACAGCTTCTGCCTCAGATTTCAACTGATCGTAAATTTGTTGGTTTAAAACCGTTTCAGAAGCGAGTGTTTCATTATTCACAACCTTAGTGAAATAGTTGATTCCAGAATGATAGTATTCATAAGTGCCGTCATTGCCATTACCTGAATATTTAATGATTTGCGTGATATCAGCCTCCTCATCATGAAAAGTCCAATCTCCAATTTTTACTCCATCTTCATGTTGCTCAGTATAATAGAGTTGTCCATTTCTGAAGTAATGCTTTCCTATACCATCAAGTTTGCCCTTAGACCAAATACGGTTGTATTGTAAGTTGCCATTGGTGTAAAATATTTTTTCAATGCCATGTTTTTGACCAGCTGCATTTGTTAGATACTCGGCACTTACATCTCCATTATCATAATGATTAGTGAAATGAGTGCAATTACAAGATTGATCATATTCTTCTACTAAACCTTGAGAAAAGCTTAATGAAGTGATGGATGCCAAAACAAGGGTTAATAATGTCTTCATGTTGTTCTTAAAATTGTGAAGTTAAGCATGCTATTTTTCTAGACGCTCGATGTTTTGTTTAGATGCTTTAAAATATTGGCGAACGCATCGTTCTCTATTGCAATAAATCCTTTTTGCTTTTTGAACCAAGTGATTTGTCGCTTTGCATAATTCCTAGTGTGCTGTTTAATTTTATCAATGGCTTCATTACGATTGTAAATTCCATCAAACAGGTCAAAGCACTCTTTGTAACCAACTGTTTGCAGCGCATTATGAGATCGAAATGAGATTAAGGATTTCACTTCATCTTCCAATCCATTATTAATCATGTTGTCTACACGCTCACTAATCTTTTGATAAAGCCATTGACGTTCTGGGTTTAAATAAAAAGAATAGGAGGTGAAATTGCGTTCTTGAGTTTTATTGGTACGTAAATCAGTCCAGCGTTTTCCCGTAAGTTCCATTACTTCTAAGGCACGCACGACTCGTTGCGGATTATTGAAATCTTCTGTACCTGCAAAAACTGGATCCTGCTTTACTAAATAGGATTGTAGTGATTCAAGTCCTTCACCTTTCAGTTTTAAGTTGAGTTTAGCTCTCACTACTTCATCTCTGGGTAAGTCATCAAATCCTTCTAAGACAGCTTTTAAATACAAGCCTGATCCACCAACTATAATAGCGGTGTTATTCGATTCAAAGTATGAATCTAAAAAGGAAATGGAATCTTTTTCAAATTCACCGGCACTGTAATACTCTTCTGGATTCTTAATATTAATGAAGTGGTGAGGCACTTCATTCATTTCAGCTTGTGATGGCTTCGCAGTGCCAATGTTTAGCTGACGATAAAATTGCCTTGAATCGGCATTTATTATTTCAGCATGAAGTGCCTTTGCCAATTGCAGGGCCAAAGTTGTTTTACCGGAAGCAGTAGGTCCTGCAATAACAATGAGTCTTTTCAATATCTTACATGGTGTTTTCATCAAAACCCTCCATTGACTTGAAAATCTCATCTAATTCATCCTCTTCGTCCTCATCGTAATCATCTTGTAGCTCCATACCATCAAAAACAATGTCGCTATCCTTACTGTATTGTTCAGGAGCTTCACCAAATTCTTGTGTTATTCTAGGCAGTATTGCCGTGTCTTCAACTTCATGAATGGAAATGGCATCGATGTAAAAACACCACATAAGCATGAAATCAAATACATAAATCAGTTTTTGATCTTTTTCAAAAATGATTTTGCTGAGTTCGATATCCTGCATCAACCAGATTGGCTCACCATTTTCTTCGGGTTGCATCACTTCCATTAGGGTGATTTCCTGCCCTTTTTCCCATTCGGCATTCGAGACATAGAACGATGACATTTGTGAATTGTCAAAACCAAATGCTTGCTGAATCATTTCGTGAAGTATCAAAAAAGAATCATCGCTTCTTATCTCGATGTCGCGAAAAGCATCCTTTTCGTAATCTACCAATACGCGTAAATGAACAACTTGCTGCATTACATTGTCTTTTTTGGATGAAGTCCCATTTCGTAGGCCTGTTCTAGAAGATAGGCATATGCTTCATCATAATTATTGTCAATTTTCCCGTCTAGAATGGCCTCTCGAATGGCAGTTTTCAAAACACCTACTTCAGGTCCCGGAACTAACTCGAAGATCTCCATAATCTCGGCTCCGCCAATGGGTGGCTCCCAATTACGAAGCATATCTTTTTCCTCTACTTCCAAGCACTTAGTACGAACGCGTTCAAAGTTCTGTAAAAATCGAACCACTTTACGTGTATTCTTAGATGTAATATCTGATTCGCAGAGTTTCATTAAACTTTCTAAATCATCGCCTGCGTCAAACACCAATCTTCTCACGCCCGAATCACTCACATGATCTCCGCTTAGTGTGATAGGCCTGAGGTGTAACTTGACCATTTTTTGCACAAATCGCATTTTTCCATCAAGCGGTAGCTTTAGTTTTTTGAAAATCTTAGGAACCATTTTGGCACCCCTATCTTCATGGCCGTGAAACGTCCAACCGTGATTTTTTTCAAATCGTTTAGTATCAGGTTTTGCTATGTCATGTAAAATTGCGCCCCATCTGAGCCATAGATCTTCACTTCGGTCTGCGACATTATCCAACACTTGCAATGTATGGTAGAAGTTGTCCTTATGAGATATACCATTTCTCTTTTCAACACCGTATAGCTCCACCATTTTTGGGAATATCAGATGAAGTAATTGTGTGTTGAACAATAACTTGAAACCGATACTTGGTTTAGGTGATAGAATAATTTTATTTAATTCGTCCGTAATTCTTTCTTGCGATATGATAGAGATTCTTTCGCGCTGACTTTCAATGGCTTTTAGACTGTTTTCTTCAATTTGAAATCCGAGTTGAGAGGCAAATCGAATTGCTCTCATCATTCTAAGCGGATCATCTGAATAGGTAGTAGTAGGGTCTAATGGGGTAATTATCCGTTTCTCTTTTAAATCTCTAATGCCGTGAAATGGATCAATAATTTCACCAAAATCATTTTCGTTCAAGCCAAGACTTAAAGCATTAATTGTAAAGTCTCTGCGTTCACGATCTTCTTGGAGAGTCCCATTTTCGACTTCGGGATTTCGTGAATTTGCTCGATATGATTCCTTCCTTGCACCAACAATTTCTATTTCCATGTCTCCATGAATCAATTGTGCGGTACCGAAGTTTTTAAACAGATGTACTTCTTTTGCGTCTAGCTCTTTTGATAGAGCTTCGGCAAACTCTAGCCCATTTGCTGAAACAACTATATCTAAATCTTTACTATCACGATCTAGTAGTAAATCTCTCACATAACCGCCAACAGCGAAGGCTTCAATGCCCATATTAGTAGCTACTTTGGATATCTGACGAAAGAAAGGTTGAGTATCTACAAACAGTTTTATTTCGTGTGTGGTCATTCTAGGCTCGAACGATTTTAAAGGATTGATCTGCGTGAAACTTCATCCAACTTGAATCATTGATCTGTAAATGGCCGGATTCAATTGTTTGGATAGAATTGACATCAAATTCAACCAACTGTTTTGTATTGATTGCGAAGAGTGGTTTCCTAAATCGATTAACTACTGAATGAATAATTCCATCCGAAAAAACAACGGCCAAGACGCTTCCCTCAGGAGACATTACTTCCGAAGCCAAATTTCTTGATTCAGAAAATTCGACAATTATTGGGTTCTCGCTTACTTCAATTAATTGATAAGCAGCTTCTGGAATTTGGGGAATGTACCCTTCAAGCATAGTGAAGCTCGATACAAATAGCATAGGACGAATTTCTTTATTCGGTTCTAATTCTTTCATCTGAATTGCAATCGTCTCGGATTGCCTTGCATCACAGCATAGATAGCTTTCTGTCCCAACAAAAAGTAAGCTTCCGGCCTCTCTTAGTACAGAAATGGCATCAGTTTTGGATGTTTGTTCAGCTCTCATGCTACTTCCGAAATTTCAATTTTTGAACAATCAAAGTGTCCCATAGGACAAGCCTTGTGACCATGCACACCGCAAGGACGGCAGTCCAATGATTTAGAGGTTTCAACAATTTTACTGTCATCGCTCAAGGGTCCAAATCCGAATTTTGGGATGGTGCTGCAATAGATAGCGGTAATTCGAGCATTTACTGAGCTGGCTAAATGCATTGGTGCGGAGTCATTGACATAGTTCTGGATGGCATCCTCCATCAAGGCGGCAGATTGAAGAAGTGTCAATTCTCCTGCCAGATTTTTAATCTGTGGATGCTTGCTTGAAGCTGAGATATTGTGACATATATCTTTGTCGCTGGGAGCACCGAGCAAGTAGATGGAATCTCCTTTTGGCAGACTATCGCATAGTTCTATCCATTTTTCTTTGGGCCATTGCTTTGTGTACCACACAGAAGTAGGAGCCATACACCTATAGCTGTTTGCCTTATAAGCTTTTACTTTGTCATAGTCAGCGGGACTGGGATATAGCTCTGGTTTTGAAACAGTCATTCCTGACACAATGGGACTTAACAATTGTTGATTTCTTTCTGTTTCATGTTTACCATCAAATTCATGTTTCCACTCATGAGTAAAACTAAATGAGAATGGGTTTTTAGCAAATCCACTTTTGACTTTAGAGCCTGAAAACAAGGTTAGTAGCCCTGAACTAGCAAATCGATGTGCATTGAATACAGCATTATACTTCTCCTTTCGAATGCACTTTGCCAACTTCCATAAGTTGGCATATCGGTTTTGATTCTTTTCCCAAACCAAAACGGCATTCAAGAATGGGTGCCCATGAAACAATGCCTCATTTCCCTTACGCACCAATATGTCTATTTGGGCATTAGGGTGCTCAGCATGAAGTGATTCTAGCATTGTGGTTGCAAGAATTACATCACCAATGAAACTGGTTTGTATGACTAGGAATTTGTGCAATGGTCTAAACTGCTACTTGGAAATCGCGTAATACGTCATTTAATGATGTCTTTTTATCGGTGCTTTCTTTGCGTTTTCCGATTATCAAAGCACACGGAACATTATATGTACCCGCATTGAATTTTTTAGGAAGCGTACCAGGAATCACAACCGATGCTGCTGGCACTCGGCCTGTCATTTCTGTGGGTTCATCGCCCGTAACGTCAATGATTTTAGTGCTCATCGTCAAAACTACATTAGCCCCTAGAACAGCTTCTTGTTCTACTCGAACTCCTTCCACTACAATACATCTGGAGCCAATGAAACAATTGTCTTCAATAATGACGGGCGCAGCTTGTACAGGCTCTAACACACCTCCAATGCCTACACCTCCGCTCAAGTGAACATTTTTACCAATCTGAGCGCAGCTACCCACAGTTGCCCAAGTGTCAACCATTGTGCCTTCATCAACATATGCTCCAATATTCACATACGATGGCATCATTACGACACCCCCAGAGATATATGCTCCA
>CALKOP010000214.1 GCA_938091155.1 uncultured Flavobacteriales bacterium
TTTGCCGATTTGAAATTTGTTTTGTAGAAATTGTATTCCTTTTAGGCTATACCGATTATCACCTTGATACACTGTAGTGCCAGTGCTATAGTTCACATTATATGAAATTTCAATGCTATCGGTAATTCGATAATACAATCCAACATTTGCCTTAAGATTGTCAGTCCCATAATCAGCTAAATCAATCTCCTTATATCCATCACGATGCACCAATCCATATCCAGGATATTGCAGTTTGGAAAGTGGGTCAGATTTGTCGTCAAAAGTTTCATCTCCGTAGACATTGACCGCATCTTTTCCGCCAGGATTATTAGGTTCAATATCTGACCCATAAATTGGATCATAGTTTTCCGCATACCAATCAGTGGCTTTCATATAAAAGAAATTCAGCTTATACGCGAATTTTGGTTTGCCATCTTTATTCTTTAAGACGTATGCCCATCTTACCGCATATTCTTGCATTGATCTTTCTCCAATTTTACTTGAAAAACTGAGGCCTTGGAAATCAAATGGATTCTTTGTGGTCATGTCGATCACCCCATTAAAGGCTCCCGGACCATAAAATGCGCTGCTTGCTCCGGCAACGATATCCACTTTCATTACATCTAAATCTGATGATCCTAAAAAGTTCCCAAGTGAAAAGTTCAAGCCAGGACTCTGATTGTCAACCCCATCAATCAACTGTAAGGATCGTACCGGGCTAGTGCTGTTGAAACCTCTTGTATTTATAACCTTAAACCCAAGACTTGCAGATGTTAGATCTACACCTTTCAACATTGCGAGACCATCATAAAAATTGTCGGCTGGAGTTTCCTTTATGGCCAGAATATCCATCGTTTCTACCGTTAATGGATCTTGACGTTGTTTTTCAGAAACCCGGAAATCTGAGATTTCAAATGCCTCAAGCATAACGGCTGAGGTTTCCATTTGAATATTTAGTTTTTGCCCAGCACTTGAGAAATCAATGAGTTGATTCTCGTAACCAATGTAGCTTACCTTGAGTACGAATGGTGGTTCAGTATCGGTGGTGAATTTGAATTTACCATCCAAATCGGTAATTGCACCAATCGTAGTTCCCTCAATTTGAACTGCAGCTCCAATGAGAGGTTCTCCAGTTTCGTCCAGCATTTCCCCCTTCACTTCAGTTTGAGCATTGAGATAATAGACTTGAAGAAAACAGAATGCTAGTGTTATTAGAATGCTTTTCATGCGCATTCCAATAGTATGAAATTAAAATGCTTGGTTCTAGAAAAGCATCTTATTCGAGACGACCAAGAACATGACTAAATGTACTAATCAGGAAAATGGGAGCACTTATTCTTACAACAATCCATCAATGCTGGCGCGCACATCCTCACTGAGCACTGACTGACTCGGGGCAATCATTTCTACAAGTTCACCATCCTTATTTAAAAGGTACTTCTGAAAATTCCATTTGACCTTTGAGTCCATAACACCGTTCTTTTCTTTATCAGTCAAAAACTGATACAGTGGGTGAATGTCATCGCCTTTCACAGAAATTTTTGAAAACATCGGGAAAGAGACTCCATAATTTTTCTGACAAAATGATTCGATTTCGTCATCTGTTCCTGGTTCTTGACCAGCAAAGTTGTTAGCTGGAAACCCAAGAATCACAAGCCCTTGATTTTTCTTTTCGGCATACAATTTCTGCAAGTCTCTGTACTGAGGGGTCAAACCGCATTTACTGGCGACATTGACAATCAGCACCACCTTTCCCTTGTATTGGCTTAGGTTTACATCCTGACCATTTATGTCGGACATTGTAAATTGATGAATAGATAGACTAGCTGGAATGAGAGATAAGCTTGTCATTGATAATGCTATAAGTAGTGTTTTCATTGGTTATTATTTGAGTAGTAACAAACGAAGTCAATTTTTGATCGATTTGCAACCAAACAACTCAGAACCAATTCACATAAACCGTTATCTTTTGCTTCTAAAAAAGTACAAATGAAGTGTATCTACTCCCTTATTTTCTTCATGCTGATCGCGGTCGGTTCATGGGCACAATCAGCTGCAAGTTATGCAGTAAATCTTGAGGCTAAGGCGATACAAAATCCAGTATCGGTTAAGCTAACTTGGAGTGAAGACGCTAGTGCAACGGCATATACCGTATACAGAAAACTACCGCACGAGCCCACCTTTGGTACTCCCGTAACTACTTTGTCGGGTACAGACACAAGCTATACGGACTCTAGCATAGAACTAAATAAAGAGTATGAATACCAGGTAAAAAAGTCGGCAAGCAGTTACAACGGCTATGGATATTGCAATGCAGGTGTAGATGTTTTGATGGAAGATGATAAGGGAATTGCCTTGCTTTTGGTAGAGTCAACTATTTACGCGCAATTGACAGATGAAGTAGATCAAGCATTGGCAGATTTGAAAGCAGATGGTTGGCATGCAGAACTCAAAGAGGTTTCTGCTGATACCAGTTCGGCTTATGTCAAAACACTAATTGTTGAGCATTTTATTACTCTAGAAGGGAATGGATTGGTTTATATCTTGGGTCACGTTCCTGTCCCATATTCTGGTAATTTATATCCAGATGGACATGCAAATCACATCGGGGCTTGGCCTGCCGATGTTTTTTATGGTGATTTGGATGGTACTTGGACAGATCAAACAATAAACAATGTTTCGGCAAGTGAGTCGAGAAATCACAATTTACCTGGTGATGGAAAATACGATGAAAGTGAGCTGCCGAGTGATGTGGAACTTATGATTGGCCGCGCTGATTTTGCAAATCTTCCCGTTTTTACTGAGGATGAAGTTGAGTTGACAAGGCGTTATTTACAGCGAACGCATGAATATAAATTAGGTGAATGGACACTACCAAAACGCGCCTTGATGGATGATAATTTTGGCGGGTTTAATGGTGAGGCATTCGCAGCGAATGGCTGGCGAAACTTCTCTCCATTGATTGGGAAGGATAACATTACACCTGCTGATTACAGATCGACTATGGCTACAGACGGTTACTTATTTTCCTATGGTTGTGGAGGGGGAACCTTCACTTCTGCTGGCGGAATTGGCAATTCGGCACAGCTAGCAACCGATTCACTACAGACTGGTTTTACCTTGCTTTTTGGAAGCTATTTTGGCGATTGGGATCGTTCGGACAATTTCTTGAGGTCAGCATTGGCTCAAGGTAGAACAATGAGTATTAGTTGGGCTGGAAGACCAAATTGGTTCAATCATTCCATGGCAACAGGACACCCAATTGGATATGGCGCACGAGCTAGTCAAAACAATGAATTCCTCTATTATGCCAGTTATGGTGCCCGATTTGTGCACATCGCACTATTGGGAGATCCATCATTGAGGATGGAATACTTGAAGCCTGCATCTGCGCTGGTGATAGATACCATCGATACTTTTCATGTTTCCATGTCTTGGACTGCGAGCACAGAGAGTAATGTGGATGGCTACTTCGTTTATCGAAAGCAAAACGACAATGCCTATATCAGGTTAAACGATGAGCCAATTACCGGATTGACTTACTTCGATTCTTGTGCCATTACAAGTGGTGTTTACACCTATTTAGTAAAGGCGGTGAAATTGACTGAAAACCATTCTGGCAGCTATTGGAATGAAAGCCTTGGATTGGAAGGGTCCATTGAAATTGTATCAGATAAACATGCCGATGGTATCGGATATTTTCAGGAAGACTTCGGTTCGAATCCACTGACAGGAAAATTTTTGGTGACTTATCAGAATAACTGGGTGAGTTCTATTGAATGGCAAGCAGAGGGAAATACGCTTACCGGAGCCAATGTGAGCTATCAGCCAACAGGAGTATTTGGAACATTTTTCACCTATTCGAGTAGCTTCAGAAATGAGTGTTCAGAATTAAGCGCCACCAACGCCATTCCGTTAGCGATAGAAAGAATGGCTGGTGTGAAACAGATTAACATTTATCCAAACCCTGCAATTTCGGGGGAAGTTGTGCTCTTTCAATCGGCTGCGAAAATCAGGTCTTTGCGATTGTATTTAATGGATGGAGGCCTGCTTTATTCCTCTCAAAATGAGAATCACTTGAGCCTGACAAAAAGCTTTAGTACAGGAGTATATATGGTGGAAATTGAAACGGATTCTGGTTTAGAATATGAGCGATTGATTTTAGAATAATGAATAGCTTATTGAAATATTTGAGGGACGTTTCGCACCTAGCATTTCCATTCAATTGTTTTGGTTGTGGCAATGCATTAGATGAGGACGAACTGCCAATTTGCAATGAATGCCAGTCTTCATTGCCACTTACCCGATATTGGGAATATGACGATAATGAAGTCGCTAAGATGTTTTGGGGGAGAATTCCTTTGGAACACGCTACCTCATTGATGTATTTTATAAAAGACGGATTAGTTCAAGAGCTAATTCATCAGTTAAAGTATAATGGCAAAAAAGAGGTCGGAAGTATATTGGGTGAGCTTTTGGGCGCAAAACTCAAGGAAACTCCATTTTCGGATGTTGATGTCGTTGTTCCAGTGCCGCTACACGCATCCCGATTAAAAAAACGTGGGTATAATCAATGTGATTTTATTGCCAGTGGCATCTCAGCTGCATTGGAAAAATCAAATAATAATCGAATTGTGAAACGTCTGCGCGCCAATGAAACACAGACTACAAAAAGTCGTTACGAACGTTGGATCAATGTGAAGGAGCTTTTTCGAGTTGAACAACCCCAATTTGTAATGGGTAAGCATGTATTACTTGTGGACGATGTGGTGACAACGGTTGCCACGTTGGAAGCTTGCGCGGATGCTCTTCTACAGGTTCCTGATACCAGAGTAAGTATCGCAACAGATGCATGTCCAAGTCCATATTAGATCAATTTGAGAATAACATATTCTATCACTTTTACCCAATAGCTGATGTTATCTTTGGCGGCCATGGCAGAATCAATTACCATAGAAAGCTCAGCACCAAAGGCGATTAAGTATGAGGAATTAATACCTCAACTGAAATCATTAGTTGGTGCAGATAAACATCCGATAGCAGTTATGGCAAACGTTGCCGCAGCAATTCAGGGTGTTTTTGGTTTTCTCTGGACTGGCTTTTATACTGTGGAAGGACGGGAATTAATATTGGGGCCATTTCAAGGTCCAGTGGCTTGTATGCGCATTACTATCGGCAAAGGAGTTAGTGGTGCTGTCTTGGCTGAGGGCTATACAATTGTAGTACCTAACGTGGATGGGTTCCCTGGACATATAGCCTGCAGTTCCGATAGCCGTTCTGAAATAGTAGTTCCTGTGAAGAATGCAGCCGGAGTTATTTGTGCTGTGCTGGATGTGGACAGTGCTCAGCTCGAAACCTTTGATGATGTGGATAAAAAATACCTTGAATTAATCTGTGACTGGCTGGGTGCGCAAATATTTTAAGCTTTTCCTCTGTATGGCGGTCTTGCCTGCCTTGTTGGTTAGTTGTGCTCAACAGGTTACACCAACGGGTGGTGAAAAGGACGAAGTGCCACCAAAAATTCTTAATTCAAATCCGAGGAACGAATCGGTTGGAATGCTGCGAAATGAAATCATGTTGGAATTTGATGAGTATGTGTCCTTAAAAGGTGCGAGTCAAGAGCTGATTGTTTCGCCACCACTTAAATATCCGGTTGATTTTCGGTTGAAAAACAAGAAACTATACGTAAGTTGGGAAGACACACTTAGAGAAAATTCGACCTATCTATTACAATTCGGAGGAGGCATTGTAGATGTGAATGAAGGGAATCCTTTGGATAGCAACATTTTTGTGTTTTCTACTGGTCCTTATATAGATTCCTTTAGTATTCAAGGAAGAGTAATTAATGCCTTTGACCTCAAACCAATGGAAGATGTATGGGTTATGCTTTATGACCAAAACATTGATTCATTGCCGTATTCAACCTTGCCCAGATACTTCGCAAAAACCGACAAAACTGGATTGTTTGATCTTCAATATTTATCAAAAGGGGACTATAAGGTTTTTGGTCTAATATCGCTGAATGGCGGATATTTCTATGACGTACAGGATGAAACTATCGGGTTTTTAACAGAGATGATCGCGTCCACTTCAGTGGATGATACCATCGACACGACCTATACGATCAAAATGTTCATCGAAGATGATTCTACTCAGTATTTGAAGAGTTTCGTTCAAGAGGGAAACAAGGGGTTGGTTCTGGAATTTAATCGTGCCGTTGGAGAGATCACGATTACTGATTTAGTTGGAAATGAAAATGTAGGTGCTTGGTCGGAACAGTGGTCAAGTGATTTAGACTCTGTTACCTATTGGTTTCCAGAGCCTAATGACTATGATTCATTGAAATTGAGAATTGAGGTGGATGACTTCATCGATACCCTTTTCTTGAGAAAACCAACTTTGAAAAAACCAAAGGCGAAAAAAGGAGGCCAGAAAAAGGGGGGTCGAGACAAACCTCAAAGAGGGCTGTCTTTGAATCCATCTGCAAAGGGAAAACAACCATATTTTAAGTCTTGGAAGCTTCAATCAAAGACCCCTATTGAGTCAGTAACGGGTATGGACATGGGTCTATTTATCGAAGACTCCGACACTAGCCAATTAGAAGGCTTAATAACTAAAGAATATTACGATTTAGTAATTAAATACCCTTGGAAGCAAGGTTCAAAGTATAAGGTCATAATACCGGACTCTACAATAATTGATAGGTACGGTGAATCCAATAGTGATTCACTTACTTTCACCTTTGTATCGAGTCAAAAGGAGGATTATGGCCAGCTGTATTTAAAGCATAAACTTCCAGATTATGGTCATCCCTTTATTTGGCAATTATTGAATGATCAAAAAGTAGTAATAGACGAAAGGTTGGTTCAACCTGAAGGGAAGATCACCTATCCGTATTTAGTTACAGGTAAATACTCCATTAGAGTATTATATGATGAGAATAACAACGGTTTTTGGGACACAGGGTATTACAAAGGGAAGCGTCAACCTGAAAAGGTTAGATACTATGATCAACCCATTGACATTAGAAGCAATTGGGCTACGGAACTTGAGTGGATTCTGAAAAAATAGTCTATGGGTTCAGCCTAAACCTGTCCTTGTCTTTGCCTACCGGAAATTTATCTCTGAACGAGATTAACTCTTCTTTGTGTAGATGTATTGTTTCAATTGAAACCTCATTAGATTTAAAAGAGCTGAGTAATTCTCCCTTTGGAGAGTATGCCGCACTGTCACCTGAATATTCAATGGTATTCCCATCTTGTCCAACACGATTTACACCTACAACAAACGCTTGATTTTCATGAGCTCGTCCTTCCAGTAGATTCATCCATGGTTTGCGTCTGGCTTCAGGCCAATTGGCAACATAAACTAGAAGATCGTATACATTAGGATCATTTTCTCCATCTAGTCCTGCGTTACGTGACCAGATCGGAAACCTCAGATCATAGCAGATCATTGGGCATATCCTCCATCCGTAGCATGAAAATATCAATCGATTATTTCCAGGGCTGTAGTGTTCATCTTCGTTTGCAAACGAGAATAAATGTCTTTTATCGTAATGTTCAATCTCTCCTGTTGGAGACGCAACTAAAAGGCGGTTATAATACTTACCTGATTCATGGATGATTAAAGATCCAATGACAGTAGAGTTAAACTCAACCGCAATGCCCTGCATCCATTGATGACTTTTACCATTCATTTCCTCTGCCAGCGAGCCAGTCCTCATGGAAAATCCCGTGGTAAACATTTCGGGTAGGACAATTAAATCAGAAGATTCGTGATGCGAGGTGAGTAATGATTTGATGTTTGAAAGATTCTCATCAGCATTCTCCCAGCTCAAAGAGCATTGAACAAGAGTTACCGATAGAATATCTTTCATGGAACTATATTTTGGTCAAAATATCACCGGCTCGCAGCAGGGTTTCTTCTTCTTTGGCAAAACAGAATCGAAGTACATTGTTTTGTACTGGATTGTGGTAGAAAACCGAAATCGGAATAGATGCGATTTTAAACTCCTTGGCAAGCCTTACAGCGATATCCTGATCTTCTTCATCCGAGATGGCGCTATAATCCAATAATTGAAAATAAGTTCCCTTTGATGGTTTAAGCTTGAACCTAGAGGCATTAACAGCAGAGATAAACACATCCCTTTTGCGTTGGTACATTTCTGAAACTCCTAGATAGGTTTGAGGATTCTGCATATACTCAGAAAGTGCATACTGTATTGGGCCATTTGCGGTAAACACATTAAATTGATGGACCTTTCTAAACTCTACCATCAAGTTCGCTGGGCCTACAACATAGCCCGTTTTCCAGCCAGTAACATGAAATGTTTTACCAAAGGAGTACACAATTATTGATCTATTCGCGAGCTCTGGATACAAGGCCATACTCTGATGTCGGTTCCCATCAAAAACAATATGCTCATACACTTCATCTCCTAACACTACAATGTCGTTGCCTCGAGTTATTTTAATGAGTTCCTGTATGTCCTTATCACTAATTATAGCGCCTGTAGGATTTTGGGGCGTGTTGATCAGAATCATTTTTGTTCTTCTCGTGACCACTTTTTTGACCTGCTTCCAATCAATGGAATAGTCCTTGGAGCTCAGTTGGATATAAATAGGTGTTCCCCCTACAAGCTCAATTGCTGGGGCATAACAATCATAAGCTGGGGTAAAGATTATGACTTCATCTCCTTCGCTAATGAGCGCAGTAATAGCTGTAAAAATTGCTTGAGTTCCACCTGCGGTAATTGTTATTTCGCTTTCAGGATCATATGACACGCCGTATGCCTTTTCCATCTTTTCGGAAATTTGTTCGCGAATAGACATAATACCTGCCATTGGCGGGTATTGATTCTTGCCAGCCGACATATGCTTGTGAACAAGGTCAATTAAGTATTGGTCTACTGGGAAATCAGGAAAACCTTGACTTAGGTTTATCGCGTTCTCTTCACTCGCCAACCTAGACATGATGGTGAATATTGTCGTGCCTACCTTGGGTAGTTTTGAGCTAATAGAATGTGGGAAAGCTGGCATTTATATCTTTACAAAAACTAACGTTAAAGGTATTATACTAAGCTTGGTTTTTGATAAGAAAAGCGCCTAAATCAAAACGAATTGAAGCTGAGGAGTTTAGATCTTAGCGCTAAGTAGTTCCCGGTTCATGCGAGCAATGTTGTCCAATGATATCCCCTTCGGACATTCAATTTCGCATGCCCCTGTATTAGAGCAGTTTCCGAAACCTTCGGTATCCATTTGGTCAACCATACTCAATACGCGCTCTTTTCTCTCTACCTGTCCTTGTGGGAGTAAGGCTAATTGCGAAACCTTGGCAGATACAAATAACATAGCTGATGAATTCTTGCACGCTGCTACACATGCTCCACAACCTATACAGGTGGCAGCATCAAAAGCATTGTCCGCATCTTCTTTTGGAATAGGAATAGCATTTGCATCTTGACTATTACCTGATGTGTTTACGGATACGTAACCACCCGACTGAATGATTCTGTCAAAAGCACTGCGATCAACAACTAAATCTTTAATCACGGGGAATGAAGCTGCTCTCCACGGCTCAATATGTATTGTGTCACCGTCTTTGAACTTGCGCATGTGCAGTTGACAAGTAGTTACACCTCTATCTGGACCATGTGGTTCGCCATTGATGTACATTGAACATGAACCGCAAATACCTTCGCGACAATCATGATCGAATGCAATCGGTTCTTTGCCTTCGTTAATTAGTTGTTCATTCAAAACATCCATCATTTCGAGAAATGACATATGCTCAGAAATTTCAGAAACTTTATACGTTTCCATGGAGCCGCTAGCCTTAGCCTCTTTTTGTCTCCAAATTTTTAGTGTCAAATTCATAGCTTCTTACTTGTATGATCTTTGTTTCAATTCAATATCGTTGAAGGTCAGTTCTTCTTTATGCATTTTGGAGCCTCTAGGAGTCCCTGTCCATTCCCATGCAGCGGCATACGCATAATCTTTATCGTTTCTTAAAGCTTCACCCTCTTCAGTTTGTGATTCTTCACGGAAGTGCCCTCCACAAGACTCTTCCCTTTCTAGAGCATCTTGAGCGAACAATTCACCTAGTTCTAAAAAGTCAGCTACACGTGTTGCTTTTTCTAGTTCTGGGTTGAATTCATTAGTAGTTCCCGGTACAAAAACATCTTTGTAGAATTCTTCTCTAATTTTTTGTATCTCAGATATTGCTTCTTTTAGACCGGGTCCGTTTCTAGCCATTCCGACTTGGTTCCACATGACTTTACCCAATCGTTTATGAAAGTGATCTACCGATTTTGTCCCCTTATTGTTAATTAGAGCGTCTAATCGGTTTTTAGTCTCTTTTTCCGCTTCTAAGAACTCTGGACTGTCGTTTGCGATTGGTCCAGTACGGATGTCATCTGCTAAGAAATCACCAATAGTGTACGGTAGAACAAAGTACCCATCGGCTAAACCTTGCATTAGAGCCGAGGCACCTAATCTATTCGCTCCATGGTCGCTAAAATTCGCTTCTCCTGCTGCAAAACATCCAGGCACCGTAGTCATTAAGTTATAATCAACCCAAAGTCCACCCATTGTATAGTGCACTGCAGGGTATATCATCATCGGTGTTTTATATGGGTTGTCATCCGTGATCTTTTCATACATCTGGAAAAGGTTTCCATATTTTGATTCAATCACGCCTTCACCAAGCTCTCTAATTTTTTCTTTGGAAGGATTTTCTAGGTGTAGAATATTAGCTTTCTCTTGACCGTAGCGCATAATCGCGGAGCTAAAATCTAAGTAAACTGCCTCTCCCGTTTCGTTTACACCATAACCCGCATCACATCTTTCTTTGGCTGCTCTAGATGCCACATCTCGTGGAACAAGGTTACCAAAAGCAGGATATCTTCTCTCGAGATAATAATCTCTTTCATCCGCACTTAAATCGATAGGCTTCTTCTTACCAGAACGAATAGCTTCAACGTTCTCTTTGGATTTTGGCACCCAAATCCTACCATCGTTTCTTAATGACTCCGACATCAAGGTCAATTTAGCTTGATAATCTCCAGAACGAGGAATACACGTTGGATGAATCTGTGTGTAACATGGATTAGCGAAATAAGCTCCTTTTCGGTGAGCTCTCCAAGCCGCCGTTACATTCGACCCCATCGCATTTGTGGAAAGGTAGAATACGTTTCCGTATCCTCCAGAACCAAGGACTACAGCATGAGCTGAATGTCTTTCTAATTCACCAGTTACTAGATTTCGAGCAATTATTCCTCTTGCCTTACCATCAACCAAGACCAATTCAAGCATCTCATGACGGTTGTACATCTTGATCTTACCCTTGTTTATCTGGCGTGACATGGCAGAATATGCACCTAAAAGAAGTTGCTGTCCAGTCTGGCCTTTGGCATAGAATGTTCTTGAAACCAATACACCTCCAAATGAACGATTATCCAATAAACCCCCATATTCTCGCGCAAAAGGCACACCTTGAGCAACACATTGGTCAATAATATTTGCTGAAACTTCGGCAAGTCGATAAACATTCGATTCTCTTGATCGATAATCACCACCCTTAACCGTATCGTAGAAGAGGCGATAAATACTATCTCCGTCATTTTGATAGTTTTTTGCTGCATTGATTCCGCCTTGGGCAGCGATGGAATGAGCTCTGCGAGGTGTATCTTGAAAACAAAAACACTTGACGTTGTAGCCAAGCTCTGCCAATGAAGCCGCTGCCGCACCTCCAGCTAAACCTGAGCCTACAACGATTACATCGATGAGTCTCTTATTAGCGGGGTTAACAACATTAATGTTGCTTTTGTGATTTGTCCATTTATCCTTGATTGGACCTGCTGGAGTTTTGGAATCTAGCGTAGACATGCGAAATTAATTTTAGGTTATTGAGCTAGGAAATGATAGATCGCGATACAAACAAATCCAAAAGGAACGACTATCGCATAGATGCTCGATAGCTTTTTGATAAATGGCGTGTAGCTTTTATTTCGAAAACCTATGGATTGAAAAGCTGATTGAAACCCGTGCATTAAGTGCAAGGAAAGAAAAACAAATGATAGCACATAAAGAGCTACCCTTATTGGATCATGAAATTTATGTTGAAGTTCAATAAAGTAACGAGTTTCATTATTCCAAATCCCGTCAATGAATTTGAGCTTAAGTTCCGGAAACCAGAAATCATAGAAGTGCAATCCGAGAAATAGCATGATCATAACACCAGTGATAATCATGTTGCGACTCATCCAGCTCGAATTTTCTTCTGGTTTTGAATAGGCATATTTTATTGGCCGGGCATTTCGATTCTTGATTTCTAAAACCAGTCCCATAGATAGGTGGAAGAAAACTCCAAATGCTAGAATAGGCTGAAGCAAAAATTGCACTAGCGGATTTGTACCCATAAAGTGAGAAAGGCTATTAAACGCATCTGAACTAAAGACCGAAGTCAAATTAATAGTAAGGTGTTGAAGAAGGAAGATGACCAGAAATAATCCAGACAGGGCCATTGCAAACTTCCTTAAGATGGAGAAATTGAGAAATCCTTTATTTATTGCCATAGATTTATTGTTCGTTAGGAGAGACAAATGTATCATGCAAATGTTCTACGCAAAGGAATGTGCGGGATTACCTAGCAAGAAGTACCTATTTGGAATGATTCTGCATAATTCCGCTATGCCTCAGCCATCCTATCGGCTACTTTTTTATAAAGCTCAATCACAGGTCTAAATTCATTTTTCCAAGATAGCGAGTGTTTAAGGCCTTCTGCGTTTTTCTTTTTTTCTGGAAGTAGATCAATCATGCGATTGGTGGCCGATTTAAAGGAAGTAATGTTGTTTTCATAGAACAATTCAATATGATGAAATTGTTCTTTAAGTTCTTGGTGCGCCGGTTGATCTGTGCCTATGGTGGGCAAGCCCGCGAGCCCATATTCCATCAGTTTGTTTGAAGAACCTAGCTGATGAGCTTTGTATGACTTTGATCTAGTGTAAAGAATCCCAGCATCGCAGCTGGCAAGTTGATCAAGCAATAGGTTTGGCTGGTAGTCAATAAAATAGATGTGTTGGGCTTCTCTATACTCCTCTTTTAAATCGCCATGAATAGATCGGTTGCCTATAAACACAAGAGATAAATTAATGGAATTATTAATTAGGCGAATTAATTGTTCAATAAATTTTAGTGGCATGTAGACACTTCCTGAGTGAACAAGTAATTTCCGATTATTACTTATTTTCAACGTTTGCCGGAGCGAAATAGTCGGATCTATTTTCTTAGATTCCGGAATGTTTCTGACAGAGATACCCTCAAAAGGAAGCTTAAAGCGTTTTTTTAACGCTGCGGAAATCGCTGTGCTTGACGTTAAAAGGGCGTTGATGGATTTTGAAGCATTTTTTTCATTTTGAAGCATTCTCCTCCAAACCAAATAGCCTTTTAGCCGATTAACTAGGCTAGGAATTTCCTTGTAATAAGGCCAGCCTATTAGGTATTCATGACTATCATAAGTCAAGAAAATTCTAGGCTCTTTCTGCTTTATAAGCGCTGCTAAAGGCATCAACATATAGTCATGACAGTGCAGTATGTCAAAAGACACCTGAAGGATTTTATTTGCAAACAGCTTCAATTCTTTGTTATAATTTTTACCAAAAGGCTTTTGAAAAAATGGACTGAGAATGCGTTTGATAGCGATTCCATTGCGGGTTTCTTCTGAAGGTAAATTCTTATCAGAAACACAGTAAACTATTACGTTAAACCCAGAATTAATAAAAGAAACGGCTTCTTTCTCTACCCTTGAATCAAAAATAAGGGAGTTGTCAAGGAGCATCACAACGGTGGTGGTATTATTCATTTAATTTCCGCGCAGATTTGCTGGTACAGATGGAAGAATTTTCTCCCAATCACACTAGGCGAAAACCTGTTTTGGGCCTGCTGAGCGATGCTTTTACGATCAAAATTCTCATAGATGGAGATTATTTTTTTTAGCGCATTTTTTAGCGCTTCAACATCTTTGGGTTCTACAAGAATTCCGTTGCTGTCATCTATCAATTCTGGAATTCCATTCACATTCATAGATAAAATAGGGGTGCCACAGCATAATGATTCAATAATTACAGTGGGTAGGTTTTCTCTATTAGTGGGATGTACAAATAAGTGTGCCGATTGCAGGGCTTTTGCTAGTTCAGTTTTGCTTTGAAAACCTCTGAGATTAATACTTAGGTGTGGCAATTTGCTCTCAATTATTACCCTGCTCAATTCTAGTTCAGGTCCTTCACCAAAAACATCAATTTCAAGAAGCTCAGTAAATTCGGGCGCAAGTTTGGTAATAGCCTCAAAGAAAAGTTGAGGGTTTTTAGGTTCTAGCCAGGCTGCGGCAAGTACTATTTTGAATTTCTTTAATTTATCATGTGGCTTTTCATGGAAATAGAATGCCTTGGAAGCTACGTTGGGAATAACCTCTATTTTCTCGTTTTTGAGTTCAAAACGTTCACAAATTATATTCCCAAGGTTATTCGAAACAGGTGTGAAAAATTTTAGCTTCGAATTTGAAAACCAGTTTTTTAAATCTTCTATTTCCTTCTTTTTTTGTGTTCTTGGCAATAAATCTATGCCATGGTGATAGAAAGAAAAATGTTCGGTATGAATGAACGGAAGTGATTTGATAGCTTGAACCTTTAGAGCCAATTTCGTGATATGATCCCTTACATGCAGGTGAAAAAATTGAGGCAGGAAGTTTTTACCTACCAGCGCGAATGACTTAGCAAAGGTCTTTCGGATAAGCAAATCATGTACGCCAAATATTCTAATAGCTGTTTTTATTTGGGCATGATAAACGTGCAGTCCACGGTCGTTGCTTTGCTCTATTTCAATTGAAAATGGGAATGACGACAGTTGCTTTTCTATCGAAACGTGAATAACTGAAACTTCTCTAACATACTTTGCAACTGCAAGAGCATGTTCTCTTATAAATAAACCAGAATTTGGCTTCTCGGTAGTCGGCCACCAGGCGGCAACCATCAATACATGATCGATGTTTGCTTTATTCATTCACTGAGGTAATGCTGAAGATTTTCAGAAATCAAGACTGACTTAAGTGCCTCATGATTTTCAATATAATTTTCTAATGTTGATGCACTAGTGCGTATAAGTTGAACGTTGGCTTCGACTTCCGGAATATTTAAGAATGCACAAATCTTATTCAGAGTAGCTTGATGGTTAATTTGGTTCACCAGATCCTTTTCATAGTTCACAGATAGAACGGAAACATCCTTCAATGAATCCTGTTCTTGTTTGTCAAAAATGCGCAACAACTTAATTCGCTCTGGGATTTCTTCCGTTTTTATCGTCACTTTTTGCTTTGTTTTGGTGCTTTCGTCTTGAAAATGGTAAACATTTCTTTCCTCTGCCACAAGACTCGAAAGGCACTGTTTAAATTTATTTGTTCGGGTAAGATGAATAATCTTCCATCCATCTTTTGCAAGAGTGTTTATGAATGTAATGGATTCGTCTGTGCTCATGCACTGGTGCCTATAAAGGTCGTAAATCTTTATTCTACAACCGTAAATTTTCACCCCAAATGCTTTACTCCTTATTTTTAGGTAGACTTTTTTCGCAAGTCCTTTTCTCCATATTCTGAATGGAAATTCAGTGCTGTAGATTTCACCGTCACAGTAAACATTTTCTGAACAGTTAATTAATTGAAGCAAAAGAGTAGAGCCTGTTCGGCCTTGCCCAAAAATTATAAATTTCTGTTCGGGGTTATATTGCCAATTGAGTAGAAATCGACTAATAATCTTAGTAATTTCCCAAACTTGTCTTGCACCTTTTTCGTAGTAGGCTTCTGACGCTATCTTTTTTAACTGATTGATCATCACAATTAATTATCTTGCTTCATCTTCTAAAGTTATTCTGACCTAAGTAATATGAAGGAAAGATTTCAGTTTCCACATAAGTTTTGCTTTTGGGGATTTCGATCTAATGAGCGGATCGTATAGTTTGTCTCTTACTTTTCTTATTAAGATTACTTGATAGTCACCATTATTTGCGTGTAAATCATATGTTTCTAGATATTCTATGCATAAGCCGGCATCATAAATTGGTTTGATTATTAGTGGCATAAATAAGTTTTGATCTATAATCTGTTGCAGTTCTGGCCGATGAATGGATACCCATTGATTGTAATATGGGTCTGGAATATGTATGAGAATTTTGGCTTGTATTTTTGCTGCAAATGAAATTTGTTCGAATAACTTATCATGCTCTTTAAATGGTATATGTTCTAAAACATCGGGCAGCAAGATGAAGTCATAGAAATTTGTTTTCAACTTTACCTCGGTTATGTCACCAACAGTAAAGGTTACATTATCTCGTTTATTTAGTCGCTTCTTGGCTATATCAATACTTTTTGAACTGATGTCAAATGAATCAATTTGCCCCTTGCTTATTCTATTTGAGAGAAGTTCTGTTTGCGTTCCAATTCCACAGCCGATCTCAAGAACATTATCACTATCTTTTAATCCAAACTTTCGGGACCAATTATCAATACTTAAGTGTCTTCTATTAATACCGGCATCAATTTGCTGGGAAGAGAATTCATCATAAAACCATATCACATCAGATTTTTTCATCGGTTTATAAAAAAGTTAAAATCTTTATTGCTTAAGACTAAAGGATTGTAAATAGGGAATTGAAGTTTTTTTGAACTCAACAATAAAACAGAAATAAAGATGCTAAGGTAACTTATGCTTGAAGCTGCAGCAGCGCCAATAGAACCGAATATTGGTATTAGAGTTAAATCAAAGATTAACGTAAATGCTACGCCAACCGAAGTAGCGATGAGATTAATCTGTAGATTGTTGCTGGCAAAAGGTATGATGGAAAGAACTCTAGAAGAGCAAGCAAAAACATTGCCGATCATGAGTATATTTAACAAAAGTGCTGTTTCTGCAAATTCATCTCCGAAAACTGCCGGGATAAGCCATGGAGATAAAATTGCAACAGCGAGGGAAAGTAATATAATCGCTGTGCTATGTAGCCGGGAGAATCGAAATAGGATGCTAATTCTAAGTTGAGTCAATCTTTTTTTAGTGAATTTAGGAGTTAAAATTTTACTGAATGAGTCAGAAATTAGCCAGAACATTTGAGATAAATTAACGGCTAATAAATAGATTCCTACTTCAGAAATCGGAGCGTAGTATGCTAAAATGAAAATATCTATCCGATAGTTAACATAGTTTAAAATTGAGGAGAGGTATCCTTCTTTAGAAAACAAATAAAATGATTTGATATGTTCAAAAGTTAATGCTTCTTTCCATTCTATTTTCAGTGAATTAA
>CALKOP010000215.1 GCA_938091155.1 uncultured Flavobacteriales bacterium
GCAAAAGACTTTGAGAATGGAATCGGTCCAAAATACATGAAGACCAATCCGCAATTGACAGACCTACAACTAATAAAAGCATTAGAGACACTCCATTTAAAAGCAGGAAGTTGGACTGCAATGGTCAAGTCACTTGATGAAATTACTAATCTGAAACATGCCGAATTAGAAATTGAACGTGTTGAATCCAAAACACAATTAACTGATTGGTTGAGGATAGTTAATAATGTATTGATGGGTGGTAATTCAGTTAGTTCTCAGCTCTTTTAAAGCTAACCTAAAAAACTCACGATTTCAACTATTTCTAGGCAGATTCGATGGAAGGCCAGTAGCAACGGCTTTGGCTTTGTCGGAAAATGAAACCTGTGGAGTTTATTTAGTCTCGACACACCCAGATTATCAAGGTCAAGGAATTGGTCGAGACATGACATTAGCGGCAATGACGGCAGGACGAAAAATGAAGTGCGAAAAAGCCGTTTTACAAGCTAAAGCTTCAGGTCATGGAGTTTACCAAAAAATTGGTTTGCAAAACTGCGGAGAAATTGTCGTGTTTGATATTTCAAAATATCAGCTCTCATGAGACCAAGTTTTCCATGGCTTTTTAGCCTACTTATTTTATCCAGTTCGTGCTCAACTTATAGACTAATAAACCACCATGTTCAATCGAAATTTTCGAAAGCCGGACTTCATCAAAAGGTCATTAAAACAGGCGCTTATCAAATAGATTATTGGGACAATGAAACGGACAAGCCCGTTATTGTGCTTGTTCATGGTTTTGGCGCAACGGCAAGTTTTCAATGGTTGCGACAGCTGAGTGCCTTGAAGAAGGGATATCGAATGATCGTCCCCAACCTGCTTTACTTTGGTGAAAGCAGACCCTTGGCAGAAAACACATTCGATTTACAATCTCAAGTAGAGCACATCAATGCACTTTTAGATACATTGAATATTGATCAATTTATACTTTGTGGTGTCTCATATGGAGGATTGGTCTCGGGTGAAATTGCTCGACAATCGCCAGAAAGGATTGAGAAATTGGTTCTTTTTGATGCGCCACTTAAATTCTACGGAAAAACCGATATTCAATTTGTCTGTCAAAATTCGAGGTCGATAAAATCGAATATTTCTTTGTGCCATCTGACTATCGGGGAATGAAGAAGTTAGTGAAAGCAGGTTTTCACCATCCACCACCTGTTCCGAGTATATTCCTAAAAAGCTTTTATCATGAGCAGTATGAAAGCAATGCCGATGGGCTAAGGCAGCTATTAGTTGACCTACAAAACGAGGAGGCCATGTATGCAGAAATGGAATATTCATTTTCATTTCCAGTCTTATTGCTCTGGGGCGAAAAAGATGACATTGTACAGGCTAGTCGAGCCAAACAATTGCATGATTACTTGACCAGGACTGAACTCCATGTTTTATCAAGAAGTAAGCATTTTCCGAATTTGGAACAACACAGAAAATTCAATCATCATCTGTTGCAATTTCTGCATGAGGGAAGTGATTAGCTTCGCAACGGATGGAACAGAACGGAACACGCATCAATAAATACCTCAGCGAATTGGGGCTTTGCTCTCGAAGGGAAGCAGACAAATGGATTGAAATGGGCCGTGTAACCATAAATGGAAAAAGACCAACCGCGGGCACTCGCATTACAAGAAGAGACAAAGTACGGGTTGATGGTCGCGTGGTTTCAGAACCCAACGAACCGGATGTTTATCTAGCGCTTAACAAGCCACCAGGCATCGTTTGCACCACCGATCATGGCGACCCAGACAACATAGTCGAGTTCGTAAACTACCCAAAGCGAGTTTTTCCTATTGGTCGCTTAGACAAACCAAGCGAGGGCCTCATCTTTATGACTAGCGATGGTGATATCGTGAATAAGATTCTGAGAGCTGGCAACGAACACGAAAAGGTATATGAAGTAACGGTAGATAAACAAGTCACTCCAGATTTCATTGCTAAAATGGCAAGTGGAGTTCCCATAATGGGAGGAACAACCAAAAAATGTAAGGTTGAAGTACTAAGTCCACACAGTTTCCGAATAACGCTTGTCCAAGGCTTGAATCGCCAGATTAGGCGCATGTGCGAGTACTTTGAATACGATGTGAAAAAGCTGAAACGCACTCGCATAATGAACGTCAGTCTTGATATTCCTCCGGGACAATGGCGCGAACTCACCCAAGAAGAACTGAGCGAAATACATCGCTTGACCAAAAACTCGAGTAAGACGGCAGACAAAAAAACCGTTTCTCAGAAACCAAAACCGAAGCCAAAACCACAACCGAGTAATCGAAAAACTGGTCCAAGCAATATTGGAAAAAAGTTAGGTGGACGTGTTGGAAAACCTGGAGGAAAATCGGGTGGTAACAGCAGGAATCAATCCAATAGAAAACGAAGATAAATGAGCTGGTCAAAAGAAAGTTACGATAACAACAAGGAGCACCTTGTCCAATCTTACAAATTCAAAAACTTCATTGAGGCTTGGGGATTTATGAGCCAAGTGGCGATTCTAGCCGAGAAGCACAATCACCACCCAAATTGGAGTAACGTATACAACCAAGTTACCATTCGCCTGAACACTCATGATGCGGGTGATATCATTACCGATAAGGACTACAAACTTGCCGAAGCGATAGATCAGCTATAACATGCAAATAGAAAAGTTCCATCAAATGGCTGCGCATAGTGCAGCGTTGTATGCCTTGGCGCCTGGACGCACAGACATGACATTATTTAGCGCAGGAGCAGACAAAGTGGTGGCGGAATGGAATCTAGAAATGGGCGAAACCAATCCATTTGCGATTCGCACCGAGCGAACGGTCTATAGTCTTCTCAACCTGGATCGAAAGTTTTTAGTTATTGGAACCCTTGTGGGGGGTATGCATGTCATCGACCTTGAAACACGACAAGAAGTTCGACATTTGAAATTTCACGATAAAGGCATATTTCATATGCTGCATCTATCCTCAACAAATCGAGTTGCGGCAGCCTGTGCCGATGGAAGCATCAGCATTTGGAATGCGAATGACTGGAGCTTGGAACGACATCTGACCATAAGCGGTGAAAAACTCAGGCGACTAGCCTTAAACTCCGAAGAATCACTCATTGCTATAGCTGCTGGCGATGGAAAAGTTCAGCTTTTAGAAACCAATGAGTTTAAATTAGTGATGGAGCTGGACGCACATGCTGATGGAGCAAACTCTGTGGCTTTCATGCCTAATGGAGATTTATTTACAGGTGGAAAAGACGCACACCTTTGTCGTTGGAATGCTGCTGAAGGTTTTCAATTAGCCGAGAAAGTACCTGCACACAACTTCGCCATTTATGACATTGTTATTCCGACTAATGGATCATTTATCGCAACAGCCAGTCGAGACAAAACGGTAAAAATTTGGAACCCAAAAGATTTATCCTCTCCTACCCGATTGGACAGAGCAAAGGCTGGTGGACATCTCAATTCTGTTAATGCAGCCATTTGGCTGGAAGAAGAAAGGCTATTGGCGACCTGCGGAGATGACCGCAGTGTGATTCTTTGGAGGGTGAGTTAGTCAAGGTTCATTCCTAAAGCCACTCTATTGTGCAATATACAAGGTGGTGCTCTTATTTTCTAACATCTTCATCCCTAGTTTTCTTGACAAATCTTTTGCCCCAACACCATTCAAATGAGATAAATTCCTGAATATATTTCTCTCTTTACTGATATGAATTGTTTCCATTGTAAATTCATCAAACTGTCTACTAATATTGACTCTGAATTGATCTATTTTCTCTTGGATAGGAGATCGTAATTCTGTG
>CALKOP010000216.1 GCA_938091155.1 uncultured Flavobacteriales bacterium
GCTTTAGGCTTTGCATCACCTAAAAAAATCATCCTTTATCATTTTGTATTGGTGTTCAGGTTTTTACCTACCCAATTTGCACCTTTTTTGAAACTAACTTTTTGATTTTAGACTATGTTGCTTTTTTATTGAAAAAGTAACCTACAGCGTAATCCCTTCTTTCAAGAACTCCTTCTTAATTCCTTTTAGAATATCGCCTTTTTTGATTTTGCGATCTCCACGCTGGGCGGATACGATTGAGCAATATCTGAGGACGTTGAGAATACTTCCACCGGTGATCTCGTACTCTCCCGCAATGCTTTCAAAATCGATGGACCCTGTATGAAATTGCGCGAAGTACTTTTTCCACAGCTCGTGGCGAATCTCTGACGTTGGTTTTGGAAATAGAATGATGCTCTGAAAACGTCTGAGGAAGGCATCATCGATGTTATCCTTAAAGTTCGAAGCTAGAATGACCACCCCGTTATAGTCCTCAATGCGCTGGAGCAAATATGCAACTTGCTGATTTGCAAACATGTCGTTGCTGCTCTGAGACGAAACACGACGAGAAAACAGCGCCTCAGCCTCATCAAAAAATAGGATCCAATTTTTGTTCTCGGCGATATCAAACAGCTTGGCAAGGTTCTTTTCGGTCTCACCGATAAACTTTGAAACTACTGACGAGAGGTCGACCCGATAGACATCCAAGCCATGACTCTTCCCCAGCAAGGCCGCTGTCATTGACTTTCCAGTTCCAGGCGGTCCATAAAAAAGCACCCGATATCCAGACTTCAAATACTTACTCAGATTATGGTCTTTGAGAATCTCAGTCTGATGCAGAATCCATGATCTGATATGCTCAATCTCGGTAAAAACTGAAGAGTCGAATATGGCGTCGCCCCATTCTAACTTAGTAGTGAGATGGTGTGCTGGAAAGTTTGGAGAATACCTCGGGTTGTAAGGTTCGTTCAACGTTAAGTATGTAAGAAACTCTTGGCTAATAATGAGTTCTCCCCCCCACATGGGTTCATAGACATTTGTAAATCCTAGAGATAGAATGTTCTCCCGATATAAGACATGTGATTCGTCAAAGCATCGTTGCAACTCAAATCTCCGGTCCAAATCATCGCCTGCGATGATAAACGCAGCGGTTTCGCCAGTAGGAACAAATCCGCTGTGCTTCTCCCCTTTCAAACCACCAAATTCAGCGAACACACGATCAAACTGTTCATTCTTAGTAAAGAACATATCAAATATTGCCGGCCTCAGATGAGGTGCTAGCGCAATCAAAATGAGCAATCGAGAAGTGTCTGTAATCTCTAACTGGCGGATGGCAGTTGCATAATACGATTCATCGTTTTGGAGATCTGGAGCTTCTGGAAATGGGATTTGTTCGGGATGCTTGAAGTACTCCGAAAACCGAAATGAAATGACATTTTTTAGCCATGCTAACTCACCATTTAATGTCTCAATACTGCTATTAAAAGCTATCTCCATTCCACCATCATTCTTTTATCCATCCAAGGTAATTTAATGATCCCAAAGGACCATGGCATCGTATCCATCAATATATCGAGGGTCTTATCCTCAACTGTTAACTGCCAGACTTCATCGGTTTCAATAAGCCGTCCATCGCGGACTAAAAACCCCTCCCGGAGCGCATCAATTGATGAGTTCTTTAATCGCGGCCAGTTTTGCAGCAACCCGTTCAACATTTGTTCTGAGACTTCGCGTTCACGGTCTGTCAGTTCAATTTCAAACGGAATCGGCGTGGCAATCTTCACCCCACAGAGCACTTTATTGAGCAATAACTCGTGCTCTGGCGCTGATTCCAACCCGGTGACCAAATGTTGCAATAATTGCACAGCTCGGCGCGCGGCTTTCTTCGACTTGAACTTCTCGTCTTTCACCATTTCCAATATCTCGAAATATCGCCCCAAATACGGCCAAACAATTACAAGGCCTGCATTCTTCAAGTTCACCTCAAAATCCAGCTCAACATCTGGCACCTCCTCAATTTCTACTTTATCAGAAGGTGTCTCAGCTTCCTCTAGATCGAGTCTTTCATCAATTCCGCTCACACCTGTTTTCATCCCTTTCTCTGCTATTTCATCCGAATCTTGGGTTGTTGGGTCGGACTCAATTGTGCGGAGCTTAAGTTTCGATTTTCCACCAAACAGCGATTGCGTCAAAAACTCTTTAATCGGATCATTCAATTCATAAATCTCTAATGAAACCTCTTTCTCAAGCGATTCCAATTTAAAATGCGGCCCCGCTTTCTTCATAAATGTAATCAAGAGATTAGAAGCGCTAACATCGTCAGAATGCGCACTTAAGGCTTGCTCAAATAAGGTGGCATAATATGTGTCGTGAATCACCTTAATGTTCAATATCCCAATCAAATCTGCGACAAAGCGTTGAATCGATTGGCCAAGCGAAGCTATTGACCCAGATGCTTTTGGAAACAATATCGAAATCAATACATGAATGAAGTGATCACTCTCAAACCGCACTATTCTCGATCGTACCCTAACCTCTTTTAATTCAGCCCGAATCACATTCCTAATTTGAGTTTCATCCTTTACATATGAACGCTTCAATTCTTGAACAAAATCAATGTAATTCTCGGCTTTCGGGTATGTACCTACCTGAATCGTTCCATATTTCAAATAGTAGCGCAGAACATTGTCGAAGCTTCTTATTTCATTCTTTTCTTCCGGGAATACTAGAATTGATTCATGAGACTCAACATTATCTTCCAGTAAGTCTACCAAGGGACGGAATCGTATTTCTCCGTTTTGAACTGCACCAATCGACTCTTCGCTTAACTCGCGTTGCAACTTCTCTAGATCAAACGAGAATTCTTCAGCTAGCTTTGATGATGCGTCCCGAATAAACTGACCTGCATTCATGTTTTTAACCTTCAACACATATTCCAGCACAAACAATTGCCATTCTGTTTCTGAATAAGCAAGGGAAAGTCGACTCAACAGCATGTTAAAGCTCACAATAAACCCACCTAAATTTGGGGAAATGGCAATTACTATCCGGTCAAATTGACGGTGATCTAGAAATTGGACGAGGTGGCTAAAAACTTCTAAGGCATGTCCGGAAGCCATTAAATCGGTAACCCAATTATTTGGATCCTGGCTCAATAGTTTCAATGAGAACTGTTTGATGTGCGCCTGAATTTGCTGCGGTGAAGTCTTAGAATGGTCTGCCCACCAAGGCACTTCATTTTCAATCACCAAGTGCTTCAATAAATCTAGGTTTCGTTGGGCACGAACCTCAACGGTAGCGGTAGTATTTTCTCTAAAGGAGTCTAAATAGCCGGCAATAAGTTCGGCGACATGCTGATTCGATTGATCGAGGCTTTTTAAGGTCAATACCTTTACGTATTCGTCTACGGAAAGTCCAAATGCAGATGGGATTCCCGAGAGAATCAAGCGAGCGGACCGCTTGGATTGACTTTCTCTGAAGGGCCATGAAGCATAAATAGCTCGCTCCGTAAAGTAAGACCTAAGAACATCTGCGGTGCCAAGAGAATCATGAACTTCAACCAAGGAATCTACCAACGACCCCATAGGTGTGCTTGCTTCGGCCCATACTAAACCAATAATCTTCAGAAAGCTTTCGGAGCCTGAAATAGACAGCAGCCAAAGCGCGCCTTGCTTTTCCCTAAGCAATGTTTCAAGGAATCGTTTGGATTTGATTGGCAATGCGCGATGCAAAGCAAAAATGATCAACTCAATTTCTTCTGGATTGTTGAGATTGCTCCATGATGGAAATTTGCCGCTGTCAATTATAGATTCGACTATATCAAAGACACTGTAATCCTTGGTAAATTCTTGACGAATTCCCATCCGAATGAGCTTTGGCGGTAATTCAGATTCAAGCGTATTCCAATCCGATTCGTACGTTTGATCGAGCTTGGATATTGCCAAGACCTCCTCTTTTTCAAAGCTTTCGGGCTCAAATTTTATAGGACCACTTTCAGACAACGTCAAATTTGATTGCGACTTCAAGGCTATGGATAACCGATCGGCTAACTCCTGCTTTAGGTTGCTAGCTTCTTTGATCAATTCGGTTATTTCATTTTCAATTTGGTCTTGATTCGCACTGAGCAAAAGGGAGATGATATACCCCCATTTTGATTCTGGAGTGGACGATAATACATGGACTAAAATGTGATTTAGAGAAGCTTCCTGTTTTAGGGCCGACAGAAACATTCCACGCCTAAGCTGAAGCACCCAAATCAAAATGTGTCCTATGTTGGCTTCTGTCAACCTTTCATCGATTATACGCCCAAACTTCAGGAAGTGTATTGAAGCGTACACTATGCTTTCATCGTATTGCGCATCACTCTCTACTGAAATTACCGGCAGCTTCACGCTTGGTAAATACTGGTTTAAGACTTGAAAAAAGTCACCTTGATGGAACTGCACGCTACTTAATCCATAGGCGATAATTACGTTATCAATCAGTTGCCTTTCCTCTAGATCATTTGATTTAATTGCGAAGATTACATCGGTGTACGGCCCCCTTTTAAACTTCTCATCCAAGGCAATTTTCAAAGCGCTCACTGTGGTGTGGCTTAATCGTCGAAGTAGGTCAATCAATTTTGAAATGGAGGTTCGCTCAAAGTATTTTAACAGCCGAGGCTCTTTGGTCTCTATATAGCGTCTCAAATTCGCCTCGAATGAGTGAAATGATTCGAACACGCCTGAGCGATGAAAGTGTCCGGATTGGAGCGTCTTTTCCAATTGAATTAAGAAGGAATCAAGATCCTCCATTTTGGATGGCATGCCGATCCAATCTTGCTGAATGCTATTATTCAAGACAAGCTCCGCCTTGAGAGCCTCGGCTCTATCCGCTTTCTTAAAGCCTTTCCACTCATCTTTAATGATTGTGATAAGCTCATCAGCGTAACCGCGCGAAATGGGTATTAGAATCGAAACCAACCGTTCTGAAGTGACGCTCTTTCTAAAGCGTGTTCTACCCATCATCTCCACAAACGAATCCAACTCTTGGATAATCACGACTTCATCGAGCCGTTTGATAAGATCGATGATTTGTTCTTTGTCCAAACCGGAAAATATTCTTTGCCAGGTCTGCATTGGTGTTGCCGGTGTGTTCAACCAAGCATGAATAATATCAATCCTACTCGAGGCTCGCTGCAAAATTTCGCTTCGTTCCTGGGCTCCTGGAAGTTCGTTCGGTTGGTCAATCCACCTTGACAATTCATTTTGGAAATCAAGTCCATCAAATCGATCGCTCAAGACTGTCTTCTTGGTTATTGGCTCCAATACTTTGGCATATTCCAACTGAAAGTTTCCTGTGAATCCTGCTTGCTCATCTGAGAGTATCCTCACCTTGGTGGCAATAAAAACTTCGAGCAATGCGCGCTCAAGATCCACGGTGCCAGCTCTTTTCGGAATCTGAAGAGCCGCTGTTAGGCTTGAATAGTGCTCGTCGAGACCAAAAATGCTTTTGAATATTTCATGAACATTCTCAATGGGAAATTGATAGATAAGGCGCACCCACAGCACCAAATCTCCAATACGTTCAGATAAGGCGATTCGAATACCCGATACTTCTGATTCTAATAACTCTAACAATGTCTCTTGAGGATTGGACGTTGGCAAAATCCAAAGTCCCGTTTCAAGAAAATGAATAAACATGCTTAGTTGACTCCAACTCGGATGTTCCTTTTTCGGAATTGCGACATCAAGTTCTTTTAAAGACTGCTTCGCTCCTTTTATAGCCTTGTGAATCTCATCAACGTTGCCCCCATTGAATAATTGAATTTTCGAATCTATGGAGTCAATAATTTCAGTTGGGCTCTCCCCGACCCGAGCACTCAAATATTTCGAAATATCAGAGACTAATTGCACACTATAGCTATCCCCCTTTTGTCTTTGATTATAGTATTGTCGAAAGGCTTGAGTTGACATTGAAAATACACTTTCGCCAAATGCTTTTTCCATTAATATACTGATATCATTGACTATTGAAAGGCTTTTTTTATGCGTTCCAGAAAGCCGCGTGCTCAAAGCAGCGTACAAGAATTTAAGTTGAGATGGGGAAAAGACTTGATGTATTCTTAGGATTCCATCACTCACGACCTGAGCCGGCATATCAGAGACCATCATGTCCGCTATCTCTATGAGTCTGCTCTGCTGCAACCTTTGTGCATATGTGCGTATGTCATTTATTTGAATCGCGTTTGGTGATCGCCCTGCCAGCAAATAAGTCGACAAGATGCGCTGTTTATCACGTCGAACCGCAAAGTTCAGCTCAAGTGGAAAAGAATCTGCAGGTGAAGGAGCCCTTATGTCCTTTCTGGCATGGCTTTGTAAATAGACTTCAATTGAATTCGAAATCCGATGAGCGTAGTACTGAAAGGCTGAGGTATGCGTACGGAGATGTTTTATGTAGGCGTCTGCTGGGGCGGCCTCATTTTCAGAGGAGAACATAAAATCGTACGTAATTTTCTTAAGCACTCCTTGCAATCCACTGAATCCATAATCCAGCATAGATCTTTCAGAAAAGTCCTGTAGGATCTTCTGGTTTATTCTCCGAATAGGCAAATAGGTAGATGCTCGACTCTTTATCCAATATGATTCATAGGATGAAAAGTCAATTTGATCAAACAGCCGTTCTCGAATGATTGGCCATGATTCGCTAGAGTCCAAAATGCGCCGTACTGCTTCAATATCATCGGATACAAGTTTGATGAAAACCGATGATAGTGACCGATCATTCTGGGCATTTATACCAGTTCGGAGGTACTCGTCAAAAAGATCACCAATCGCTCGTTTCGATCGTGATTGAATTTCGGTTTTTATGTCATTTTGAGCGAAAAACTTTTTTAGCTCTTGGTTGAGCAAATGGCGAAGCCGGACATTTACCTCAGCTTCAAAATTATCTGGATCAATTTCGCCAAGGTATAGCTCGATACGTTCGAAAACAGTCTCTATTCCTTTTATGTCAAATTGATCAAAGTATTCCTCTATTACACCTTCTACAAGCTCAAATAATTTATCCCTTCCGGGCAGGTTGCGTGTTGCATTCTCAATATTGAGTTCAAGGCGGTTAATTTCATGCACTGCAGACACGGCTAATCGGTTATCTCTGCGATTATGGAGTTTCTTATTTGCCCCGGTTCGTTCAACCACATCACGCATTCTTCAATAGTGCTAAACACACATTCCTCAGGAACAGTATTCGGAATCAAATCAATTCCACGCAATAGGCGCTGGTTCTCATCACTAAGACCACTGAAACAGACTTCAATGTTCTTTCCTTTTAAAAATTGCACTACTTCGGAAAAAGTACGTACACCAGAGTGATCCATGAACGGAACAAAAGACATGTTGAAGACAACCGCCTTCGTATTCTCTGATATGCTTCGCATGGAAATTAAGAACCGATGTGAAAACCCAAAGAAGACAGGCCCCTTGAGGTTCTTAATGAGTACATGTTTCTCAAACGCTTTTATATCTCGTATGATTCGAGTCGACTCGCCGCTTACGTTATCCTCGCTTAGAGCAATTTCCGCGGCTGCTGCTTTCGTCTCCTTGGAAATACCAAACACATCTGCGACCAAATCCACAAACTCTAGCTCCTGCAATGTAGGTGAGTCACCGGTGTTCACATATTCGATCAACCGAATTAGTATAAAGTGCTTTTCGCGGCTTGCCAGTTCTTTGTTAATTTGAGTGCAAATCTTAAGCACCTTCACCGAGCTCATGGCATTCTTTTTGTGCATGCCCTCTTTTTTATTGCTGACTTGAATCTGGCGCTCAATCAAATCATCATAAAAAGTTAGATACTGTTTTGTTTGGTCCTGATGCACTCTTCCTTTTAGAAAATTATCAACCACTACTCTACTCTTATTTGTGTGACCTTCTAGGTCTGCGATAACAACAAAAAGCTGAATTAAGGCGCGTATAAGTTTGTCGTTGAATCGCCCGATGACTTCATTAACTAATTCATCCACGCGTGACTTATTAGTGTCCTCTTCCACCACGTCGGACATGCGCTTCATAAAATGAAGCGAAGCGAAAACCAATCCAATTACAACGGCATAAACCAAGTTCCAAAACAAGGTGAGAATCAATACAGTGAACATCACAAAGTTGTCTGCTTTACTGATTTTGGCGACCCGCTTCAATGTCTTAAAATCGATAATGACAATTCCTATGTGGAATAATATCCCACCCAAAACTGCATTGGGAATTACAGCAGCTAAATGGCTTCCAAAAAGTAGAATCACAAGTAGAAACAATGAACTGATAACTCCTGAAATTTTGTTTCTGCCTCCGGACTGAATATTTGCAACAGTGCAAGCAACTGCCCCACCTCCGGGAAAACCACCAAAAATGCCTGCGACAAAATTACCTAGGCCCTGACCAAATAGCTCTTTGTTGCTGTCATGGACGGTTTGCGTCATTTTATCAGCTGCGACTGATGATAGCAGTGTATTAATTGAACTTAATATTGCGAGAGAGAACGCAGCCACGAGAATTCGAAAAATCACCTCAGATTGAAAAATCTGATTCAAGTATGACATTTCAAAATGCGAAAAATGGATCTCCACTTCTCCAAGGTGTTGGACGTCAAGCTTCAGGAAATATACAGCGGATGTTACAGCGATCAAAGCAATCAAACTACTAGGGATACGCTTAGTTATTAAGGGAAATAAATAGATTATACCTACCGTAGCTAATGCGACCAGAACAGAGAACCAATTTGCATTTAGAATAAAGTAATCAAAGTGCATTAGTATGCTCGGGACTGAATTGAATCCTGAATCATACACTCCAAACACATCCTTAACCTGCATCGCCATGATAATGATGCCGATGCCACTCATGAATCCACTAACGACAGTATAGGGCACGTATCGGATGTTGGCTCCCACTTTGAAAAGCCCCATTAGCATTTGTATCAGCCCGGTTAGCGCAAACATGACAATGAGCACTGGCAAGGCGGCGTCAATGCTTCCAGCTATGGTCACTTCAGTAGCTATTATTAACGCAACAACAACAGTCATTGCGCCAACAGGAGAACTAATTTGCGTATCGGTACCTCCAAAAATGACTGCAATCAAGCCTAAGATAATGGCAGTATACATTCCTGCTATTGGCCCCAAACCTGAGGCCACCCCATATGCCAAGGCTACTGGAAGGGTCACGATTCCTGCGGATAATCCGCCGAATAAATCTTGTCGAAAATTCTCTTTTTGAAAAAATGCCACCGTTGTCAGTTAACGTTGATTAAGTATGTGAAATTCAACAAGATCATTCTGCCTTCCGCATTTTGTCTTCGTGATTTAAAGTTCACACTCGGCAAGTAATACGAGTTGTTTGCAACGTTGTAGACGGACACTCCGAAGTGCATTTTTCGATAGTAGACCTTGAACCTTGAATCCACAATGAATGCCTGAGGAAGAGTTGATTCGGTTACCGCGCTCCCAGTATTTAACACTAAATCTCCTTGCACAATGCTATATGTAGAAAACACTTTTGTCTCTCCAATCCATTGCACATTTGTACCAAATGAAAATCTAGGTTTTGAACTCGTTGAGGCAGATTCATTCTCGTTCTTGGTGATTATGTCAGCGCCAATATTTGCCATGGACCCGGGATAATTGGCGAGGGTGCTGTTTGGATCAAAGTTTTGCCCATTAAACAAATCAAAATACGTATGCTTTAGAGAATCTTTGAAGACACTTTCCATAGCGAGAGAATAATTCAAAAATGAACTTAGATCGAACTTATCATGTTCGAACATGTGTCGAACTTCAAACTCTACTCCTGAATTTCGCCTCGCCTGCGGCGCATTTACATACATCCGATCACCAATTGCGGGCACAAATACATTTTCTATGATATTGTCAATTTTGTTTGCATAAAACAAAACGCTATAGTTAACCTTCCGTGGGAGTTCCCCGCTTAATACCAATTCACCACTTTCAATCCTCTGAACTGTGAGCGAATCAGAACCCTGGAATCCAAATATGCCTCCTCTTCTATACAGAAATGGCGGAGGAAAAAAGGCTGAATTATAAAGCGCCTTAACCTTAAAAACACTTAGACCTTTCTTCGTCTTTGGGGCAAGATAAATAAGGGCAAATCTCGGAGAGTACTGCTTTCCCCACTCAAATTTATCGAAGGTTGAATACTTGCTGTGGTAGTTTAGACGAACACCTAATGTTGCGATTAAAACATCTTCCAAAATGTGCTGCTCAGTTTGGGTATATGCCGCAGCAACATACTCAAACTTGCTATCACCGGAAGAGGTGAAGTAATCGTCTGTTTGAGGTAGAACAAAAGATGAGTCGTTGGCTGCAAAGTAGTTATAATGCCAATTATTGAAATAGGCCTCAACGCCTACTAAGAAATGCTGACTCCCAAGGCGCTCAATATTCTTCATCAAACTATCGCTTGAAAATTCCAGGCTTGTTGTACCGCGATATTCATTTCCAAGTATACGTTGGGTTCCAACTATTTCATTGGAATAAACGGGAAAATACATATCTTTATGGAAATGATCACCGCTCAATTTGAATCTCAGATCGTGTTGAAAACGGTCTGAATTGTCGAACAAACCATACTCTATATGAACAAATTCTCGCCTATCCTTTCGAACTCGATTTCTTCGCTCATCTGGGGCATCACTCTTCCATAGGTTGAGACTTTTGGGTCGTGAGTAGACAAATGCATTCGATTGTGCGTTTGACGTAACCTTCAACGCTTTGCGATTATAGTTCAACAATATGTTATACCCAGGACCGTATCGATTGATGTATTCCTTACCTCCAATTGACGCCGACCTTATGGTATCGATTCCATTGATATCTGGAAGTACGGTATTATCATTCAGAGTTGAATGATCAATCTCAACACCACCTGATTGCACATATGTTGCTGAAAAAAACACCCCTTCCGAATTACTCAGTTTCCGACCATATTCATAATGAACATTGTAGGTATTGTATTTCGGACTGATGTTTCTAAATGTGTTTCCTGAGCCGGTTTTCACCGATAGTCTATTCGTGTTTTTATACCTTCCATCTTTGGTGATAATATTTACTACACCGCTGAATGCGTTCTCCCCATAGAGCGCCGACCCCGGGCCTCTCATTAATTCAATTTGTTCAACATAATCCAAACTAAGCCAATCAGGTCCATTCGAGTTTGTAAACACATCTGAGATTCGATGACCATTGATAAGGATCAGAATATCCTGTAATGAAGTGCTGGATGTACCGCGGGTTCCAATTATTCGTTCGTTATTATCTCCAAGCTCTGCGAACCCCGGAGTTATTCTCACCAAGTCCAGCAGATTTCTTGCCCCCAAGCGCTCGATATCTTCTTTTGTATATACCGTAATGGAGGCTGGAATGAGGTCAATATTCTGTTTGTGTTTGTTCACATAAACGAACTGCTCACTTTTTGTCCTAACAAAATTTCCGATGTAAGACTTTAATTGAGGAGACGATTCCTTTAAACTTTCAGCAGAAAAATATGGATCCAGACTATAATACTCAGCTATATATCGATCTAAATCATCCCATTGTTCGTTTATGAATGCTAACCTAATTCCCCAGTCGAGGATACTCATTCTATTCTCATCGTTTACAATACTATAATGGGTAAAATAGATATCCTTATATAGGTCATAGGCATCTTCATATCTCCGTTCATCATAATGAGATCTCAAGGTTCGTAATTTCTCATCGAGCAAGTGCTCGCTTTGAAACACGTTTGAAAGCAAATCGGACTTGGATTGGGAGAATACCGATTGAATCGAGCAGAGCGAAATTCCTAAGAACAGAATTCCAAAAACTTTTATTTTCATTGATGTTGATCGGTCCTTTGTCATCTTATTCCACTAATTTCTTTAGTTCTCGCCCGGTAACATCAAAATCTAACGGAAGCAGTGAAACATCACCGCTTTGGTTATTTGACAGTCCTTCACTACTAGATACTACTAGAATCCAGTCATTATTCACAAAGTCAACATCTCTTATCGACTCGGTTTCAACAAACTGAATCGGCGCATACTTTTCCTCAACTGGCCCTAAATCCTTTAGCTTCTTTTTCAGCTCATCCAACTTCCAAATATTAACTGTCTTATCTCGTCCACCGCTTACCATAATCATCCCATTTGGGCTGATCTCGAGGCAATTCACATTGTTAGCGTGCTCGTTTAACGCCTGATAGACCAGGCTACCATCGATGGCGTCATAAAAATATAGCTCGCCATTTCGATTTCCAACAACGAACCAATCTTGATTTGGAAGGTATTTTATAGCAGTAATTTCAGTTCTAAACTCATCGAGCTGAATCTTCAATCTTTCAACCGGTGATTTCCCATTTGCAATTTTCAGCATTTCAATATTTCGGTTTGAATGAGCCAAAACCAATAATTCAGATTCTTCATTAAAATCTGCCGATACAATTTGATCTCTAGAGCGACGCAATAGATTTGGATTAAATACCCCACTCTCTTGCCGCAACAAAGTGTAAATACTTGAATGCTGATCCAACACCAAAAACTCATTGCTACCAACTGACCATATGTACTCCACAGAGTTCTCAAATTTTGTACTTGAGCCATATTCTCCTTGAATCGTAAATGAGCTTAAGAATCTCACATTTTGTTGGGTAGGAATGTGACTAACAATGAAATGCTCCTTAGAGTGCGCCACAGCCATTGCCTTTATGCCCTGAGTGTTTCGTTCCGTAGAATATGCCTCCGCAAGCTTATCCACAATTTCAACTTCTCCATTCACGATGTGCACCCTGTATATGGAAGAAAATATATCGTTGGTTCCAATAAAGAAAATGCCATTGGCTTTACTTCCATCTACGCCAATGACTTTCTTGGTAATCACACCTCCTACTATTTCCGACAACTTTGGAGATGATTTTACTTTTTGGATGGCCAGGTTCATAGTTGAAAACAACTTTTTCTGCGCCAAGGCTGTGACATCAAGTGCTGAGTCTCGCACTGCTGCAAATTTTGGACTTTTTGTTCGTTGAAAGAGTATGAAAGCTTCGCTTGCCATTTCAGCACCATCTTTCAATTGGGCTTTGTCATCTGTTCTGGTAAGAATTTTTTGGGCGCTTTCCGAATTCTCCCTGATGGTTGTAAGAACATTTAAGTACTCCTCGAGCAGCCTAGATTTTTTCATTTCGGCCTCTGCACTTTCTAGCAGCCCTTGTTTTCGATAGACCTCGGCCGAAAGGGCCTGCGATTTACGACTCAAGATCCTAGCGCTATCTTTTGCAAGCTTAGCTTCAAGTAATGCAGTGTCAGCGCTTAGTCTGGAGGTATCTGCTTTGTACATCGCAATGGCGGCCATTTCCCTTGCATCTACCCCAGCCAATGAATCTTTCTTTGCTTGGATCGCTGAGGCTGTGGCCAATGAATCAGCCTCAGCAGCATCTATGTTTGCCATTATGGCCTTTTCGGTTTCGAATCCAGAATAGATAATGAGTCCGATAGCAACCAGAATAAATCCTGCGAGCATTTTCTTATTCCTCGCCGATTTTTGTTGCCGAGACAATTCTTCTGCTTTTCGGATCTGTACCTCACGAAGCGCCGATTTTTCGCTACTCTGTATGAAATCAATGGCCGGAATAAATCCGCTATGATATTGTAGGGCCCATCCAGCCTTTGGATCTTTCCTTCCATACCAAGCCAATGTGCTTTTCAGCTTTTCTCCTTGATACACGTGTTCCTTTTTTCTCGCCGACTCAGCAATCTCAATATAAATGGCGGCATCCGCTGCATCCTCTTCTACCCACTTAGCAAGCCTTGGCCAAGCTGCGACGATTAAATCGCGTGATATTTGGATTTCAGTATATGGCGTAAAACGGTCTTCGATTGGTGAATGGATAATGTCCAGACCTGTTAGTTTTCCCTGAATATCAGACGACTGATTAACCTTGATTGCTTGACACGCATCCGGTGCAAAAGCCTTAATCACACGGATCAATGATTCCTGAGCTCTATCCGTGAGCTCGCAAAGTTTTTCGAGGGTTCGACGTTGTATTTGTTGTAGACCTGCGAATGACGTTTTTGTAAGCGCCTTAAACATTAAAACACAGGTTTCTTGATCACTAGGATCTAATGAGAAGAAGATTTCTTCAAGTTGCAAGCCGATAGAACCTTCTAATCCTCCGATGGTTTTAAGGTGCAAGGGTCCAATTGTTTTCACCCCGCGTTCAGCTTTAACTTCATCGATAGTGCGCTTCAAGGCATGCTGAAATTTCCCAACATCCATCGGATGATCTTTATAATACTCAACAACGTGATCTATTAATGCAGGCCTAAAACTCAATGCACCTGCGTATGTGATCTTATCGAAGAGGCTCATCAGTTCGGACCGATCAATTTGAGGCAGTAGGAAGTTATTGCGATTAATTAATTCGGCAAACCGAGGGTAAATTGCAAACTCGCCATCAACCTCAGATCTAGAGGACGTAAGAATATGAATTGGATAAGCGGTTTGATTGGCCGCTTCAACAATACGCTCAATAAAAATAGCTGCAGAGTTAGGGTCGGAATATGATGTTAACTCATCAAGTTGATCAATGTAAATCAAAATGTTCGAATCACGACTCAATCCAAATTCCTCAACTATGTCAATCAGGCCATATCTCTGGGTGCCTAATATTTTCTCAAACTTATCACTCAGGTTCGGATCAATCTTGACCTCTCCTTTCCCCCTTACAATATCTGGAGAAGCCAATGCTGTAGCTAAGGCAGCAACGGGATTTTTCCCGGGTTTTAAGGAAGCTAGTTTCCAATCCTTTTGACCTCCAGAAATATAGCCAGCCTTTAATTCCGGTAGAACAAGACAATTAACGAACGAAGTTTTGCCTACGCCATTTGCTCCTTGAACCGAAACAAAAAAATCTTCACTCAGTTTTTTCAACAAGGGATACTTGAGACGCTGTCTGCCAACATAGAATTCAGCATCCTGCTCGCCGTAGGCTCTAAGGCCAGGGAACGGGGCTGCGGCCTCTACTCGACGTGACTTCTGAAACTTACTCGAAGCTTTCTGTGCTCTATCTTTGCTCATCTAAAATTAGATTAAGAATTTCATTAGATAGACGTGCAATTCGATTTCTATTGTCGAAAGAAACATCCTCTAACTCAGTGATTAGCCCATTATACAATCGATCAAATTCCTCCATTTCCAAGAAGTCAAGACCGACCATTCGGAGTGCGAGATGAGCCGGAGTGTTATTAATTAGTGTTTCGTTAAACAATTGATGAAACTCTTCATTATTAAAGCGGGCTGTCCAATTGGGATAGACAACACTCAAGACAGCGTTGAAATCTGTCGCGTCCCTTCCATCAATCCGCTTGTACTTGACTATTAAATTGCCTGAATTCGATGCCTGCCAGTTCTCAAATCTTTTTATTGAATTAATTATGAATCGGTTCACATCAGCCTCTGTCCGAAAAAATTGGGCAGATTGAATGAGTCCATCCTTTGGTATGCCTCTGATTCTTAATTTCAGCTGATTCGTCTTTCTGTCTTCGTAAACTTCATAGTTTTCCGAGTTCAAGGCCAAACCAAGGAACCGATCTATCCGTGGTTTATGCCCCTCTATTCCGTCTGCCAAACTACTTACAAACAATACATTATCGGATTCATCTAATAGTTGAAAGTAGAATCGGGTTTCATTATCCAATTCAATAAACTCATTGAAATTCCCTTTCTCTTTTTGGTAGTGACGCACACGAGCCTTTATGAATTTTTCCGCATTGAGTTCGGTTAGGAATAACTCAGTTGATGCCGCCCGATCAACGCCGATTGCATCTTGAATGATTACGAGAAAGTCCTTTTCGCTTGTCTTAACCACCCGATAATTATCGGCATACCCACCCAAAATTAAAGTATCGATGGCTGATACCATTTGGGCATCTTCCCTTCCGATCTTCAGACTTATCAAGACGTTTTCCCCCTTTTGATTATTTAGAAAGAAGTTACAAAATGAGCTATCCTGGGGGCGCAGCAATATATGTTCAATAATTCTGAAATGCTCATTATTTTCACTGATTTGATGAAGCTTTTGAAGCAATGCATCTAGCCTCTCTTGTCCTTCCTGCATTGACCCCGTCTCAAACAACTTTGTAGCATCCTCATGAGTTGGAGGGATGAAGAAAACCGAATATTTGTCACCCTCTTGAATTATTTGATAATTCGATTTGGAGATTCCAAACTGAAAGAGATACTTCATAAAGTAAGGACTGTTAACAATGAAATTCACGCGCCCCGATTTTTTCTTACCCTTCGTGGAAATGTATTCAATATGCCCATCGGAAGACTTCTCCCTCTTGATTTGGGTTGCTGTTAACCGTTCTGTTTTTAGCTCACGAACCGAACCCTTGTTAATCGGGCCGTTATCCACATTAATATCCAATAAAATACCCACTTTTTGCTCAAGGGCAGTCTTGCCCTGGATACCCGCCTCACCAAA
>CALKOP010000217.1 GCA_938091155.1 uncultured Flavobacteriales bacterium
TATGCCGTTGACAACGGAGCTAACATTATAAACATGAGTTTTGGTAAGGGACTTAGCCCTATGGAGGAATTGGTGAATGATGCGTTAAATTATGCTGCTGATAATAACGTGCTTGTAGTTCATGCTGCGGGTAACGACAGCGAAAACACTGATATTGTAAGTAATTACCCAAATCCCGATTTAGGCAACGGAAAAAGAGCAGCGACCTATTTAACTATTGGCGCTAGTGCGATTTCTAGTAAGAAGGATGTCGTGGCTAGTTTTTCAAATTATGGAAAGAGCGAAGTCGATATATTCTCTCCAGGTCATGATGTCTACTCAACGGTTCCAAACAATGAATACAAGCTATTAAGTGGGACCAGCATGGCGTCACCAGTAGCAAGTGGTGTTGCAGCATTAGTTTGGGCTTACCATCCAGAACTGAGCGCATTGGAACTCAAGCAAATTTTACTCGATTCATCCACGAAATTGACAAAGAAGAAGGTTAAAAAACCGGGAGACAAAAAGAAAGTTCGTTTTGGCGAGTTATCTGCAACCGGTGGAATAATTAACGCCTACTCCGCTTTTCAAATGGCTAGTTCAAAGAGCTAACCCAGCATTCCATTAAGCATATCATTGAAATTATAATTCCCTTGATAGCCCTTTTTTGAAATTAATGAGAATTCAGCCAATGCATGCAAAACGAACTCTGCGTGCAATGATTTGTTTGAATCCCCTAATTCTGGATTAAAGGAATTGATAAAGTCTATAATTGGACTGATTTTTTCAAGTTGCAGCTGGTAATCTTCATTGGCTAACCAATGACTCAGATCAAACTCATTTTGTGCAAACCAATCAACAATAGACTTGTATGGAGTTTCGATCTTCTTAGAAGCTAATTTTTCAGGACTTGGGTAATGATCTAGAAATTCTTTTCGAATCGCTTGTCGGATAAGGTTGTGCGCGACTTGCACCGCTCCCTCCTGCTCGCCCTCATACACTAATTCAACCTTTCCTGTTATTGCAGGAATTATACTCAGCAAATCGCTTACCCTTGCGTGAGTTGTTTTATCACCTGATCTGAGCATTCGTTGTTCTGCACTTGCTATTAAGCACTCTAAGGCCGATACTCCAAGTCTTGCTGACACCCCACTTTTTTGATCTACAAACTCACTATCCCTAGCCACAAACGAAACCTGTTCAATTAAGTTACGAAGCAATTCAGACACTTCTACTTTTGCCTTTACTTCATCTGTTATTCTTGCTTCCGCCCATGTAATTTGCTTTGCTAACTCAATACTCACAGGATAATGCGTCATGATTTGTGATTGAATTCTATCTTTTAGCGGTGTAATAATTGATCCGCGATTCGTGTAATCCTCTGGGTTCGCAGTGAATACAAATTGAACATCCAGTGGAAGTCTAATTTTAAACCCTCTTATTTGAATATCACCTTCCTGAAGAATATTAAATAGCGCGACTTGTATTCGTGGTTGTAAATCAGGTAATTCATTAATTACGAAAATCCCTCTATTTGATCTAGGTATCAGACCATAATGAATGGCACGTTGATCGCTATAACTAAGCTTTTGATTGGCGGCCTTTATTGGGTCAAGATCACCAATTATATCTGCAACACTAACATCAGGCGTAGCGAGCTTTTCAGTATATCTATCTTTCCTATTAATCCAAATAATCGGAGTATCATCACCTTTATCTTGAATTAAAACTTTTGAAAACTCTGTTATTGGTCTATAAGGATCCTCATTCAACTCTGAGCCAGCTATTGCAGGAATAATTTCGTCAAGTAGATTCAAAAGCATTCGAGCAATTGTCGTTTTGGCTTGTCCCCTTAGTCCAAGTAAATTGATGTTATGCTTTGCTAGAATGGCCCTTTCCAATTCGGGGATAACGGTATCGTCATAACCCTCCAATCCTTCGAAGGTATTCACACCATTCTTTTTATTCCGAATAAGGTTCTCTCGTAATTCAGTCTTCACATCCCTAGATACATAGTCGGAGGACCTGAGATCGCCAAGAGTAGAAACCTTTTTCATTGTAATCGCATTATTTATTCCCATTGCTTTTATTAACACTTACTATGTTCGCATGTTGAAAAAAAGATCATTGACCTTATGGATTTATTGTGTGGTATTCGCGCCATGCGCTTCAGACCCATAATGACACTGATTTTATTAGTTTCCCCCGTTCTTATGGTGGTTCAACACGAAGGTGACGATGCTATAGAGTTTGCGGCCTATGTGGCACAACACAAAGTTAACATACATTAGACAGCAACCGACAGGGATAAAATTCAAAGCTTCAGCTTAGAACGCAGTTATGATAGAAAAGTATTTGAATTTTTAAAGTTATAGCTGACGAGGGACAAGCACCTGAATCTGCTAAATTTATTGAGTCTGATTTTAATCCTCTAGTGGGTTGGTCATATTATCGAATAAACTACGAAACCACAGAAGGAAATACTTTTGTAACACACTCTTTTCCAGCGTCCCATAAGGCATATCGTATGGCAAAAGGAGAAATTATTGTTCCTTGTAATATTGGCCACAACAATAAAAAATCCAACACTGAAAAGGCTATTGACTTTAATGGCCAACGGCTGGTTTTTATTTTAAGGAATAAAGATGGACAAGAATTTTATGTGGAAGATATATTAGCAGTGAACGGTTATAATTGCTTTTCACCTATATCTGATATAGTATCAGCAGGCGATAATGTGATCGCTGCATTTACAAAAACACGGCTCTTAGGTCTGCCTGTTATGGTGAGGTAAATCGTTACCGCGTCCTTTTTCGTCTATTAGTTTCATAGTCTTCAAAAATGTAATTACCAAGTCCCTTGAGGCTGGTGTAGAAGGCTCTTCCTCGATTTTCTTCTGTGAAATCTTCAACGAATTTCTGTAAATATGGATCCCTTGCAATCATAAATGTTGTAATCGGAACTTTCGCCTTTCTTGCCACTGCCGCTAGATTGAGCGTTCGGACTAGAATTTTCGGATCTAACCCCATACTATTCTTATAATAGCTTCCATCGGGCATTTTTAAACAGGACGGCTTTCCATCGGTTATCATGAAAATTTGTTTGTTGTTGCTTTTACTTCTGCGTAATATATCCATGGCTAACTCAAGTCCAGCCACGGTATTTGTGTGATAGGGGCCAACTTTTAGATATGGTAAGTCTTTAACGCTGATTTTCCATGCGTCATTTCCAAATACCACAATATCCAGTTTATCCTTCGCGTATTTTTTTGATATTAATTCAGCTAAAGCCATAGCTACTTTTTTTGCTGGCGTGATTCTATCTTCACCATAAAGAATCATGGAGTGACTTATATCAATCATTAATACGGTAGATGTAGTTGACTTATGCTCTGATTCATATAGCTCTAAGTCACCCTCTTCTAGGCGGAAATCATCCACGCCATGGTTTCGCTGGGCTTTCTGTATACTTTCTGTAAATGCAATCTGGTCTACTCGATCTCCAAATTGAAAGCTCCTTAAGTCTGATGTTTTCTCATCACCCCTCCCTACTTTATTTGTGCTATGGTTTCCGAGGCCACCTTTTTTAAGCTTACCAAAAATTTGTTCCAATGATCGCTGACGAATTACCTGCTCAGATTTCGCAGTCATTGCCAATCCACCCTGCTTTGATTTATCTTCATTCAGAAACCCTCTTCGCTTCAATTCCTCAATAAAGTCATCTATTGTGTATGATTCATCAGTTAGGCTATACTCTTCATCTAACTCTTTTATCCAATCAATAGCCTCATCAACATCACCGCTCGTGTGAGTCAATAATTCCAAGAATATATCTAAGAGTTTCTCAAATGGCGATCTCTTATCATCATCAGTAAATTTGGAAAAACGATAGCCTCTCATTTCTTGTATTCATCAAGCATTACAAAACAGTCACATTGAAACATCTTATCTAAATATAATTTTAGATCCATCATGTCATCTTTCGCCATTTTTTTACCTTGAGCTAAAACAAGATACATAATCAACATGCCCGCGAGAGACACAGGCAATAACAAAAACCCCCACAATTCCTTTTGATGTGTCCATTGAGACATTCCGAGAGATAAGCCAACAAAACCAAACAGACCATAGGTAAACATAAACATGGTCCAAATGTTTGCTGCTGGGCCATTGAGGCAGCGCACGAGTGATGGCCCTTTTTCTACTTCTTGTTCTATGTTAATGTCCAAGAAAGGTGACCAATAATGGCGAAACGCTCTGCGATGTGCTCGAATAAAATGATTGTATGATTTAGTGGGCGAAACGCTCTCGTTCTGTTGCACGTATTGAGAAAGCTTTTCTGCTATTTGAAAGCTATCTAGTTCAAGAACGAACTTA
>CALKOP010000218.1 GCA_938091155.1 uncultured Flavobacteriales bacterium
CTCTTCTGGTATCGTTAGAGTTGTATGCGTTGTAAAGATTTTGCGTTGGTAAGTTGTAACTATTTCCATCACCATATACCGGTCCATCGTATTGTCGGATCCCGTGAAATCCAGGTGCGGCATTTCCCTCTAGACAAACTAGACATCCGTAACTTCCACCTTCCAATCCGCTATATTCAACATCTAAAACCGTTTCCGAATGCCCTTCATTTCCAACTGAGAAGAGGGCGCTGAAATCACTAATTAGCCCGTAATTTCCACTCACAATTACTGCATCCAGGGTGCTCGCGCAATCTGCGTACTTGCCCTGATAGAGGTGAACCTTACCGAGAAGTGATAACGCTGCTCCTTTAGTGACATGACCCTTTATTTCAGCGTTCCAACTAAGGACTGAACTAGCGTCAGTTAAATCGTTTTCTATTTGTGCGTATACATCGTCAGACTTGGCTCTGTCAATGTCTGTAGCTTCTTCTGCTCCTAAACGCTTGTCCACAACAAGTGGCACATCACCAAAGTACTTCACCAACTGAAAATAGTAATAAGCTCTTAAGAATTTGGCTTCGGCTATGATTTCATCTTTTCCATCAAATTCTACGTTATTATCAGCATTCTCTAAAATATAATTGGCGCGTGTGACTCCCGCATAATTCCATTGAAAAACGCTTCTCAACTCATTGTTTTCGCCTCCCATTGTCATAGCCTCTATTTCATGCAATCCTTTAGAGTCTGAAACACTTTCTCCACCAGCAATTGAATTGTCCGAGGCAATTTCACCAATCCAAATATTAATGAATGAAGCTTGCATTAAGTCATACGCTCCAACTAATGCTAATTCATAATCACTTTGTTTCGTAAAAAAGTTTTCGGCATCCTGAGTAAACAAGGGGTCTGTATCCAAGAACTTATTGCAACTTGATGTAATAATGAGAATTCCAATTATTACAAAAACACTTGATTTAATTCGGCCCATATACTTTGCTTAAAATTTAAAATTAAAACCACCCATTACGCTTCTCGCTTGAGGGTAGAAACCATAATCTACACCTGCAGAAAGAGGCCCACCATTTGAACCTATTTCAGGATCGTAGCCTATGTAGTTTGTTAATGTGAAAATGTTGTTAGCTAATACATAGATTCTTATCGATTGTATTTTAAGTCTTTCAAGACTCATTTGAGGAATAGTGTATCCTATTTGAATATTTTTGATTCTTACAAAATCTCCCTTTTCGACATAATAGTCTGAGAATTCATTATTGCGGGTTGCCTCAGTAGTTAGTCTTGGGTCAGTATTCGATGAATTAGGGCCAGTCCATCTGTTGATTACATAATCCAACTGATTGGCATATGGCTGTTGACGTTCATAATTTCTGATTATTTCTTGTCCAATTGCAGAAAAGATGTTTGCAGAAATATCGAAACGCATGAGCTTAACATTTAAATTCAAACCAAATGTGAAATCAGGTATAGCTGAACCTAGTTCTTTTTTGTCGCTGTCATCTGTAAAGCTGATTAATCCATCACCATTCTGGTCAACGTAAATTAAATCGCCAGGTTTGGCACCTTCTTGAACAACAATGGCGTCGTCAATTTCTTCTTGCGTCTGATAAATGCCATTCGTTTCAAAACCATGGAAATATCCAATAGCATATCCCTCTTCAAATCTCGTAGCAACATTGCCTCCAACCCCGAAATAGGCTCCAGGAAGGAAGTCAACTCCATTAGGAGTTCTTTTTACCTCATTTTGCAAATAAGTTGCATTGAAGTTTGTACTGTAGACGAAAGCTTTTCTTGGGTCAGTTGTGTAACCAAGTTCTAATTCAAAACCCCTATTCGAGACGTCTCCAGCATTAATAATTGGCGGCTGACCTCCAGGTCCGTATGAACCTAAGACAGCAGATACGTCAGGCTGGAATAATAGGTCATTTGTGTTTTTGATGAAATAGTTGGTTGTGAAATTGAATCCTTCGCCAATTCCTAGGTCTAGACCTATGTTAAACTGACGTGTTGTTTCCCATTTTAAGTCTGGATTTGAAGCTCTTCCAAGTGCTACTCCAGTAGTGATTACATCATTGAAGACATAAACACCTTCACCGTTCAACTGCGCGCGATATGCGAAGTTTTGGATTTGGTCATTTCCAGAAATTCCATAACTAGCTCTAAGTTTAGCAAATGATATGCCTTCAATTGTGAAGAAATCTTCTTCAGAAATCACCCATGCTGTGGATACTGTAGGGAAGGTTCCATATCTACTATTTGGTCCGAATTTAGACGAACCATCTCTTCTCACAATTGCCGAAATGAGGTACTTATAGCGATAGCCATATTCTGCTCTCAAAAAGGTTGATAATAGGCGCTCTTCATATTGAAACGAGCCAACATTGTTCAAATAACCACCTGGAGCCAAATTTGCCGAGATATCTGCATAATTCACAGAATTGTCTGGAATGTTGAATGCCGTTCCATTTAGTCCCTGACCTTGTCGTTTGAATACAGATGTTCCCAATGTGGCTTTAACAGAATGGTCATCATTAAATGTGTGTGCATAGTTTAGAAAGCTCTCAAAGGTTACGTCTAGGTAGGTGGCGCGAGATTCATAAACACTTGCTCCACGTTCAATAAAAACACTATCCCCAATTTCTACGAGAGAAGGGTCTAAATCTTCGTTGATAGCACTATTCTGTGCTTTACCTGGTCCGTACCAAGCAAGTGGTGAAAACGTTTTGGAGTCTACCAAAGCATAATTGTAACTTCCTCGATTTGTCCATGTGAAATCATCATTGATGGTATAAGTGAGTTCTTCTTTCCCTACGATTTTATCAACTAATGCCTTGTTGTGGGTGTTTTCCATTTGTGCAATAGGATTGATAATGTCGCTGACCTCTTCTAGATAGCTGTAGTTGTCACCAGTTTTTATGCTTTCACTCGGGAAAGCATTAATTGTATTGTACAAAACAGATCCAATACCATTTTCTGGAAGCGCCTTTCTTTCTTCATGAGTATAAAGTAGAACACTCGAAAGCTTAAATTTTTCAGAGATGTCGGTGCTCATATTTAGCCGTCCATTATATCGGGTGAAATTTGCTTTATCACCTCCAACGATTCCGTCCTGACTAAAGAATGACCCACCTACCGAGTAAGTTGTGCTTTTGGATCCACCAGATACTGAAACGTTATAATGTTGAATTGCGGCATTTTGAAACACTGCTTTTTGCCAATCTGTACCTTCTCCTAGTTCTGCATTGTTAAAAGGAACTTCCTCCCCAGATGCACCGAAGGCCTCATTTTTCAGCACTGCATATTCCTCTGCGTTAAGTAAATCAAGCTTTTTAGCGGCCTGTTGTATGCCGTAATATCCACTGACATCGACTCTTGGTTTTGAATTTGTGCTACCTTTCTTCGTTTCAATTATGATTACTCCGTTGGCTGCTCGCACACCGTATATGCCGGCAGTAGCATCCTTTAAGACGTTAATAGACTCAATGTCTGAGGGATTCAGAGCGTTAAGACCTTCAGAATCATAAACCACTCCATCCACTAATATCAGCGGGTCATTGTCACCAAAAGTGGATAAGCCTCGAATTCTAATATTTGCTGAACCTCCTGGTGATCCAGAATTTGTATTGATTGCAACTCCTGATACCTGACCCTGCAGGGCTTGATCCATCCTTGGGATATTGAGCTTTTGAATATTGTCACCTGTGACTTTGGCGGTAGCCCCTGTGACCTCTTTTTTCGTTGAAGTTCCATATCCCACCACTATAACCTCATCGAGTGCCGATAGGCTGGGCGCGAGTTCAATATTTATAGAAGATTTTCCGGAGACTAGTACTTCCTGTGTCTCAAAACCTATGAAAGAGAAAATAAAAATCGCTTCATTCACATCTTCTACTTCGAGAGAATAGTTTCCATCAATATCAGTGACAGTTCCATTTGATGTGCCCTTTTCGACAATAGTTACGCCCGGCAAAGTAAAATCTGTATCATCTCTTATTTGGCCCTTAACTGTTGTTTTTTTTTGGGCCTGCATACTTATCGCTATTGTACATAGTGCAATTAATATTAACAGCTTTTGTTTCATAGGTCATTCGTTAATAAGAAATTAGCTTATAGTTTTTTTCACCAAAAGACTCCGTAATATTAATATATTTTTTTTAAATGAACATGGTGTCGTTTTTTCTATGATTTACTGAGGGTTGACGAGCAATTGGCCGTAATGCTTTGTGATTCATCAAGAGTATTTTAGTATCTTAAACTATTTGAGTTTGCATTCAATATTTAGATTTGCACGCTTTGACATGAAGGAAGAAGCCCGAGCACCTCATTTAAGCAATATGAATAGTAAAAGATCCTCTGAGACTGAAAAGGTTATTGGCCATCAATTCACTGCGTTTTATAAAATTCCAATAGAAAAATTCTTTCAGTTTGCGCTCTCTGTGGATTGTGTCATACTCGGCTACCATGAAAGAAGATTGAAACTTCTTTTAATCGAACGTGGGGCAGAACCCCATTTGGGCAAAATGGCTTTGCCAGGAGATTTGGCTTATCCAAATGAGGATATCAATTTGGCGGCCTCACGTGTGTTGCTTGATTTGACAGGTTTGACTGATGTGGCAATGATTCAAACGAATACATACGGTCAGGTTGACCGCCATCCAATTGGACGCGTTGTTACAGTTGGCTATTATTCCTTAATTAATGTTGATCAGTACAGTCCACTTGCTAGTTCTTGGGCCGGAAACGTTCTTTGGGCGGATATAGATGATCTGCCAGCTTTGGCGTTTGATCATAAAGCTATTGTAGAGGATACCCTGCAGACCTTACGCGAGAGAGTTCGCAGACAACCCATTGGATTTGAGTTGTTGCCTAAAAACTTCACCTTGGCTGATATGCAGTCTTTGTATGAGGCCTTACTCAATACTAAATTTGATAAAGCGAATTTCCGAAAACGCATGCTCAGTATGGGTTTATTGAGGGATACTAAGGAGATGCAGACCAAAGTAGCCCATCGCCCAGCGCGGCTATTCTCCTTCGATAAGGTGGCTTACGAAAACTTGATTCAAAAGGGATTCACCTTTGAATTATAGATTCTATCCATCGAAGGTTTCAGATAAGTCTTTTTTTGGGTTAAACCTTCTGTGATTCCGATATGATTGACATTCCAAAGCATATTGAGCCGATTGATCTTGCTGTAATTGGATCATATTTTTTACTTGTAATTTTTGTCGCTTGGCGCGTTGTACGGGCTGGAAAACAGGCTGACCATCAGTCATTTGATAATACTGAAGACTATTTCCTAGGTGGACGTGATTTGGGTTGGTTCGTAATCGGTGCGTCCTTGTTTGCCTCGAACATAGGATCCGAACATCTTGTAGGTTTAGCCGGTCAGGGCGCATCAGGAGATTATGTCGCGGCGCAGTTTGAGATTCTTGCGGCGCTTATGCTTCTGCTCTTGGGCTGGGTTTTTGTTCCATTTTATTTGAAGTCTGGTGTTTATACCATGCCAGAGTTTTTGGAAAAACGCTACGGGACGGGAGCGAGAGATTACCTCAGTTGGGTGTCTATTGTTGCTTATGTTCTCACTAAAATTTCTGTCACTATAGCTGCCGGAGCCATTGTCTTTACAGCATTATTGGGTATCGAATTCTGGACAGGGGCAATATTGATAATATTGGTTACTGGGGCATATACGATATTAGGAGGTTTAAAGGCAGTGGTGTATACTGATTTGATGCAAATGTTCATTCTTATTATCGGGGCCATAGCACTTACTGTATATGGACTGGCTGAAATAGGAGGATTGGATGCACTTGTTGCCAAAACTGATGGTGAGTATCTATCCTTATGGCGTCCTTTTTCCGATCCTGAATTTCCTTGGACCGGAATCATATTCGGAGCGCCGATTTTAGGAGTTTGGTATTGGTGCACGGATCAGTTTATCGTCCAACGTGTTCTTGCCGCGAAGGATTTGTCTCAGGCTCGTCGAGGAACCATTTTTGCCGGTTACTTGAAGCTTTTGCCTATGTTCATTTTTATGCTCCCAGGTGTTGTAGCTTACGTAATAACAAGTGGACCAGATCCACTCTTTAGTTTCCCTGTTGTAGAAGGTAAGCAGCAATTCGATGCCGCCCTGCCACTTTTGGTGGTGCACGTTCTTCCGGCAGGTTTGAAAGGATTGGTCGTGGCTGGTCTCTTGGCTGCCTTAATGAGCTCATTAAGCTCTGTATTTAATTCGTGTTCAACACTCTTCACCATTGATATTTACAAAAAGTTTCGACCTCAATCGAGCGAATCTAGATTGGTAATCGTTGGACAGCTTGCGACGGTCGTTTTGGTCATCTTGGGATTGGCTTGGATTCCGATGCTGAATTTAATAGAAGGTGGATTGTTTCAGAAATTACAAAGTATTCAAGCTTATATCGCTCCGCCAATCGCAGCCGTTTTTCTGCTAGGATTATTCATGAAGCGACTCAATTATTTTGGTGCAATGGCAACTTTGATATTTGGGGCTGTTCTGGGGGTTTTTCGTTTGATTTTGGAACTAAACAAGACTCACTTGAGCGGTTTTCTTTACTATTTTTCGGACCTTAACTTTTTACATTTTGCTCTTTTGCTCTTTGTCCTTTGTAGCATCGTTCTCATCGCCGTTAGCTACTTTAAGCCGATGATGGAGTCGCGTGATTTGAAATTGGTCACCTATTCAAAATCAAAGACGGCTTTCAACTCATTGAATGTTGGTTTGTCAATTGGACTTGTAATCTTAGTTCTGTGCCTATGGATATTTTTTGCGTAAAGAAGATGATTGAGCGAAATAGAGAAAAAGTCTTAATAGTGATTTTGTCAATCGCTTTTAGCGTGCCTTTAATTGCCCAAGAGATGAGTTTGAGTTCAGACAATAAATTGGATTCTATTCTAAGCGCAATGAGCATTGAGGATAAGGTTGGTCAGATGACCCAACTAAATGTCAAATTAGTTCTAAAACCTGAAAAAAATCCAATTCAAGTTGATTCTCAAGCTCTAGATTTTATATTAAAAAACCAAAGGATTGGTTCTTTTATGAATACGATTGGTCGCGCGCTGACACTGATGGAGTGGAATTATTTACAAAAAACAATCCGCTATTTCGTGGAAAAAAATGATTTGATTCCGCTGCTGTATGGTATTGATGCCGTGCATGGAGCAAATTATACAATGGGTTCGGTTATATTTCCTCACCAATTAGGCCAGGCAGCTTCATGGAATGAAGATTTAGTTTTTAAGGCATCAGAAATCACGGCGTTGGAATGCAGAGCTTCAGGTATACCGTGGGTGTTCGCACCTATTGTTGACTTGGGAAGGCAACCGTTGTGGGGACAGTTTTTTGAAACATATGGCGAGGATGTTTTCCTTGCTGAACGTATGGCAGTAGCATCCGTTTCTGGATTGCAAAACAAAGACCAAGGCCTAAATGTGGGTGGATGTGCTAAACACTATGTTGGGTATGGATTGCCCCAGAATGGAAAGGACCGTACAACCGTTCACATCTCGGATAATATTCTTAGGGAATTACATATCCCGCCGTTTAAAGCTGCAATAGATGCGGGTGTAATGTCTGTGATGATTGGCTCGCACGATTTAAATGGACTACCGATGAATGTGAATAGGTATTTACTGACGAATGTATTGCGAGATGAATTGGGATTTGAAGGGGTATTGGTTACAGATTGGGCGGACATTAAGAATTTACATATTACACATCGTGTTACATCCGACTATAGAAGGTCAATTTTAGCAGCGATCTCAGCTGGGGTCGATATGGCCATGGTGCCAGAAGATTTTATTTTTTATGAAACCCTACTCGATTTGGTTCTCGCAGGTGAGATTTCCGAGGAGCGGATAAATCAGTCCACACGGAGAATCGTTGATATGAAGGTGAAGCTTGGTTTGTTTGATGAACAGGACTATCTACTCAATAAAAAGATTGGCGAAGAGAGTCATCAGAGGGTTGCTTATGATTTGGCCTCAGAGAGTATCACTGTTCTTAAAAACGTAAACCATACGCTTCCTTTGAATAAAAAGTTGAAGGTTTTCGTAACTGGTCCAGCCGCGAACGATATTCGATTCCAAATCGGCGCTTGGGGAAGAACATGGCAGGGAATGGACACGATCGTTACGTCTGAATCGATTATGTCTATTTACGCAAGAATGAAGGAGCTTGGTGAGATTGCTTTATTGCCCGGAATTGCAGTTGACAAGATATTGGATGTTGATTCGGCTTTGAATATGGCGTCGAAAGCAGAGGTGATTGTGCTTTGCTTGAGCGAAAATCCCTCGACCGAAAAGCCAGCGGATATCAACTCCTTGACCATTTCAAACACGCAGCTTGAATATTTCAATAGATTACACAACTTGGAGATTCCAATTGTGGTGGTATTGTCACAAAATAGACCTCGACTACTCGGCGATATTGCGGAAAATGCCAGTGCGGTTATACTTGCCTACCAATCAGGATCAATGGGGGGTAAGGCAATTGCGGATGTTATTTATGGAGAAGTGAATCCATCTGGGAAGCTTCCCTTTACTTACCCGAGATATGAGCATGGAATTAGCACCTATGACCATGCATATGCAGATGAGGTTGACCCAATGTATGGGACCAATGGATTCAATCCGGAATGGGAATTTGGTCATGGTTTAAGTTACAGCGAATTCACCTATTCTAATCTGTCCTTAGGAAGAGATTCTGTGTTCAAGGATGACACATTGATTGTTTTGGTAGAATTAGAAAACAAGGGGTCAAGAACAGGGAAAGAGGTTGTTCAAGTCTACATTAGCGACGAAGTTGCGAGTCTTGTTCCATCGGTGAAGCGATTGCGAGATTTCAAGAAAATAGAATTGGATAAGAATCAAAGCAAATTGGTAACGTTTCATATTGATGTTCATGATCTTGGATTTGTCCATCCCGGCGAAGCATCTAAATATGTTGAGTCGGGATGGTTCACATTAAGTGTCGGAGACCTTTCGGCACGATTCTTTGTGAGACATTAAGGTCTTATCAGTTTCGGATGAGTTTTAGAGAAGATTACACTTTTAGTTCTATGTACTATAAGTAGTGTATATTTGGCTCAATCAATCAATAATGACAAAAGAAGAAAAACAAGTATTCCAAGACTTTGATCTTGTAATATTTGGTGGAGATGGCGATCTCTCTTTCAGAAAGATATTTCCGGCTCTCTATCATAGACTTAATGAATATCAAATTTCTGAACGGAGTAGAATTATTGCCGTCTCTCGCAAAGAAAAAGGTCAAGACGAATTTTTAGTTCAACTAGAATCAAATCTTCGAATTTTTATAGAAAATATAGATGAGACAGTGCTTAAGAAACTTCTTGCAATGGTTTCCTTTGGCATGATTAATACGGATACAAACCAGCAAAACGAAGCAGTCGATGGTTGGTTTAGTGAGTCACAGGCCGAGGTGCGGGTTTTTTACTTAGCGACGCCAGCGGTAGCTTTTGGACCCATTGCTTCATATCTTAATCAAAAGGGATACATATCCAAACAATCACGGGTTGTACTAGAAAAACCATTAGGAACTGATCTTGAGTCATCGGAGCGGATCAACGATCTTGTAGCAGAACATTTTGACGAGGAGCAGATCTACCGAA
>CALKOP010000219.1 GCA_938091155.1 uncultured Flavobacteriales bacterium
GCTAGTTGCCGATACCGAAAATTGTAGAGGAAGTTCTGAGGCAATTAAGGCCCTAACAATTGTTGTCTTACCAGCACCCGATGGTGCAGAAAAAATGACGGCTTTACCTTTTGGGTTCAAATCAAATAAGATTACAATACATTGAGCACCTGCTCTTTTATTTTTTCAAGTTCGTCTTTCATGCCTACAACTAAACGTTGAATGTCATAGTGTTGAGCTTTGCTGCCTAGGGTGTTTATTTCGCGACCCATTTCTTGACTGATAAAACTGAGTTTCTTTCCCTTTGGGCCATCAATATCAAGTGTTGTTAGAAAGAAGTCACAGTGTGCTTTGAGTCTAACTTTCTCCTCAGTAATGTCAAGTTTTTCTAGGTAATAAATCAATTCTTGCTCAAATCGATCATCGTCCATTTTTGTCTGGCTATTCACTACATCAGTGAGGTTGGTCGAAATGCGCTCACGAAGTCGTTTAATGCGATCTTCTTCCATTGGTTCTAAGCTGGATAGATCACTCAATATCTTATTCACTGAGGCCGCCAAAACATCCGCGAGTTTTGCCCCTTCTTGACTCCGGAAATCTTGACATTTCTTAAGACAGTCAATCACAGCTTTGCGCAAGACCGCATATTCATCTGAATCAAGCTCTTTGGCAGAAGGGCTCATTACTTCCGGCATTTTCATAATGAGGTTGAGGTAATCGGTTGCGCTGTTGGAACCGCCTTCAACGAATTGTGATTCCACTTTTTTCAATAGCTTGTAATAAGAAGAAACCAGTGGTTGGTTCAATTCCGTTGCCGATTCACCAGGAGCTAGGTCACGTTGAATATAAATGTCAATCTTACCCCGATTTAAAGTAGATGCCACAATATCCCTGAGTTCGAATTCTTTCTCCCTAAATATGGATGGAATTCGCAGATTCAGATCCGCTTGTTTACTATTTAGCGTGCGAACTTCAACGGTGAGTAATCGCCCGTTATAATTGGTTGATTCTTTACCATAACCGGTCATGGAATAAGTCATATCTGATCTAATTAGAATTTATTCCTGAAAGCCAACGATCACAGAAACGCAACCATTCTTCTTAATTTGTGAACCGCTAACATTATCTGGAATAACGATGCGAATTTTGAGCTGTTGAGTCGACTCAACATCAAATTCAAAATCATTTTTATCTGTTCCATCGCTGGAGTAGATGAGATTGTTTCGATAGTCTTGAACTTCAAAAAATAGACTCTCACTAATCGATGATTGTGAACAAATCATGAGCTTGTATTTCTGACCTGAATAAAATGTCTGCATTAGAGTAGCCTCTTCACCCTGAAACATCACAGCACCATTATACTGTCCATTGCTATTGAATTCTCCCAGGTCTTTCATGCACTTATTTTTTGTAAAAGACTTGCATTGCGCACTCAATTCTGTGAAAAGTATCAGCTGAACCGATAGTGCGATTAGCGGGAATAGAAATGATTTCTGTATCATGGTTCAACGATTTTTGCGCGTAAGTCAGAGACAATTTTTGTCAGTTTTTCAAGTTGCGCAACTGACATTTTAATTTCAGTTGCCCCACCGATAGTAACAGAGCCTACATTGTCAATAACTGTAGGTTCTTCTTGACTCATTTCTAAAGAATTGAAAAAGTCGAACAATGGGTGAAATATTTTACCAGCTTCTGACATCATATAGTCATCCTGCATTAATTGGAACATTGCGTCTAATTGTGAAGCCGCAAATTTTTGCTCGGCCATTCTTTTCTGCACATCTTCCTTCGCATCTGAATCTTCAAAGACACCGCATCCAATATAAAGACCTTCGACCCAACCTCCAGTTACAACAAGAAGCGCGAGTTGATCCCGACTTTCTTCTTTAAGTTGGCTATTCGTTTGCCAATAAATTTCAGTCATAATCGCCATCATTGAATCGCGATTGTCTAAGCTAGCGTTTGCTCGCTCGATAATTTCAGCTGAAAACGCTTCTTGTATACCTATTGTTTCTCCTAATCGTTTGCTTGCAGCTAGAAATTTGACCGCATCGCCCTGCTGTTCGTAAACAGTTGCATAGCTTAAATCTGCTCCATATAAACCTAAGGCGAGAGCCCGTGTTTGAGCAGATTGATAAACATTTACCTTAGCTGGATTGTGCAATAAATCTTTTCTATATCGACCGTCCGCTTTCCGAATTAACGAAGTAAGCTCAAGCGGGGAAGGCATTGAATAGAATATTTTTTCGGCACTTCGAAGTACCTCACTTGTGTCTTGTGAAGCGGCAGCACTAATTGGGTCTTGTGTTTCTTCAGAGGTGTTCTGGGATTCTGATCCACAGCTCAACAATAGCATGGAAATAGCAATTGAGCTGAACAGTTTTTTATAACTCATTCTTTTAAAATTGGGGCAAAGATAGCTTGAATCAAAAGAAGACTAGTGTGCTTCGAGCCAATTATTACCAGTATTGATATCTACAATTAATGGAACGCTTAGTGAAATCGCATTTTGCATTTCATCTCGAATGATCGGAGTAATGTCTTGAATTTCCGATTTGTGCGCATCAAACACCAATTCATCGTGAACCTGTAATAACATTTGACTCTTGAACTTTTTCTCTTTTAAAACGCGGGATAAGTTTATCATGGCAACTTTAATTATGTCAGCTGCGGAGCCTTGTATTGGTGCGTTTATGGCGTTTCGTTCTGCACCACTTCTGACCATATGGTTCTTAGAGTTGATATCTGGTAAATAGCGTCTACGACCCATAATTGTTTCTGCATACCCATTTTTTCTTGCAAGGGCAATGCTCATGTCTTTATAGCTGAGTATTCCAGGGAATTGTTCGAAGTAGTTGTCAATTATTTCTTTCGCTTCTGTTCTAGATATATTCAGGTTTTGCGCGAGGCCAAAGGCTCCTTGACCATAAGCAATTCCAAAGTTTACCGCCTTCGCTTTACCACGCATCTCTCTGGATACTTCATCTATTTCAACCCCGAAAACTTTGGCTGCTGTTGCGGCATGTATATCTAAACCATCTTTAAACGCTTGAATCATGCCCTTATCTTCGCTAATTGCAGCGATAATGCGCAATTCCACTTGAGAGTAATCGGCTGCTAGAATGAGATGGTCCTTATCCCTAGGAATAAATGCTTTTCGAATCTCCTTGCCTCGATCTGTTCTTATAGGTATGTTTTGAAGATTGGGATGATTTGAGGATAATCTGCCTGTAGCTGCAACCGTTTGCATGTAATTCGTATGTACGCGTCCTGTTATTGGGTTTACTAGTTCGGGCAAGCTATCTACATAGGTGCTTTTTAGTTTTTTGACAGATCTATAATCAAGAATTAATGGAATTATTTCATGTTTAGAGGCCAACTTTTCGAGGGTCGCTTCATTGGTCTGATACTGTCCCGTTTTAGTTTTTTTAGCCTTGTCGTCAATCTTTAAATGATCGAACAAAACTTCGCCAAGTTGTTTTGGCGAGTCAAGATTGAAATCCACCGTTGCCAATTTGAAAATTTTGTCTTTAAGTATTATCGCCTCTTTTGCTAACTCAGTTGACATGATTTTCAATGCATCTACGTCCAAGTTTATTCCTTCGCATTCCATGTTAGCGAGAACCTGAACTAATGGGCATTCCATTTCTACGAAGAGCTTTTTGGTGTGCTCCTCCGTCAGAATCTTATCTATTTCAAGTTTCAATTGCCAGGTGATATCAGCATCTTCAGAGGCATATTCCGTTATCTTCTCTAGCTCAACATCACGCATTGTACCTTGGTTTTTCCCTTTTGCCCCGATTAGAGATTCTATAGACACAGGTTTATACCCAAGGTAGTATTGAGCCATATCGTCCATGTTGTTTTTGGTATCAGGGTTTATCAAAAAATGGGCGATCATGGTATCGTAAAGCCGGCCATTGATAGTGATGGCATATTGCCTTAATACCTCAATGTCATATTTTAAATTTTGACCAACCTTCTGAATGGTGTCATTCTCAAAAACGGGTTTAAAAAGGTTTAATAAGGATGTCGTTTCTTCCCTGTTTTCAGAAACCGGCACATAATAAGCCTCACCGACTTTGAAGCAAAACGACATTCCGACTAATTCTGCTTGATGCGGGTCGATACCGGTTGTCTCAGTGTCAAAACAGAAGGTAGATTGCTGTGACAGCAATTTAATCAGGCTCTTAATTTCAACCTCAGTTTGCACGAGTTTGTAATCGTGTTCAGCAGTTTCAATTGTTTTAAGGGTGGATTTACCTGCTTCTATTTCTGTTGCATCAGCAGATCCAAAAAGATCTAATTGTGATTCGCCTGAAGACTTGGTTATTGTTATTTCTTCACCTAATATATTCTTGGCTAGCGTTCTAAATTCGAGATCTTCAAAAATGGTAATCAGTCGCTCTTTGTCTGGTTCTTCACGAATCAAATCATCCTCGTCAAATTCGATTGGGACATTTAATTCTATGGTCGCCAGCTGCTTTGACATGAAGGCCTGCTCTTTATGGGCCTCAACCTTTTCCTTCATTTTTCCTTTGAGTTTATCAAGGTTTTCATAAAGTCCTTCAACCGAGCCAAATTGCTGAACAAATTTGATTGCGGTTTTTTCACCCACTCCTGGAATCCCAGGGATGTTGTCTACTGCATCACCCATCATTCCTAGTATGTCAATTACCTGTTCAGGTCTGTCTATACCATAACGCTCACATATTTCTTTAACTCCAAGGACTTCATGATCTCCACCTTTTCTACCTGGCTTATACATGTATATGCCCTCTTCAATGAGTTGCCCAAAATCTTTATCTGGAGTCATCATGTAAACTGTATATCCGTGTTTTTTGCCTTTTTTTGCTAGAGTACCAATTGTATCATCAGCCTCAAATCCAGCTACTTCAAGGGTTGATATGCGCATTGCCTTGATGATTTCGCGTATGTACGGCACCGACTTCTTTATATCTTCTGGAGTTTCATCGCGATTTGCCTTATATGCTTCATATTGTACTTTCCGGAAATTATCCCCCGGAGGATCAAAAACAACTGCAATATGAGTAGGGTTTTCCTTTTGCAATAAACTCCATAGTGTATTTGTAAAACCAAACATGGCGGAAGTGTTTAGTCCTTTACTATTGATTCTTGGGTTGGAAATAAATGAATAATAAGCGCGAAATATGAGCGCGTATGCATCAATGAGAAAGAGTCTTTTATCGTCAGCCATTCTGTTTTTGTAATTGGCCGAAAAATAATGGATAGTATCAAGTCTATGAAGGATATTGTTGATCATTAAAGTAATTAATGAACTAATTGACTGAATAAGGGTTTCATATCCCAAAATGAAACTTTTTTTGAAAAAAGGTCTAGCTTACCGATGATGAAAGTTTCCCATTGAGTAAAAACGCCTAGAATTCTTGCCTCTCCTATCTTTTGGATTGTTATGACACTAATATTAGCTGCTCCAAACCAAGGCATAATAATGTGCTATGGCGTTGTAGATGTCCGATAAACTTTTGACTAGGTAAGGTTGGGGAATAGGCTATTTGGGGTTACTCAAAAATAAGTAGATTACTTTTGAAATGCACTATTCATTATAGATGACCTGCATAACTACATCGCCAACTACTTGTAAAGTAGGTTTGGAGATAATGCTCATGTTGTCTTCATGTGTGTGATGGAAAGTTCCAAAGTCATTTCTACCCATTTCATAATGAATAATGTCAATAGTTGGGATTTTAGCATACTCATTAAGGTAACGATGGTCATCCGTGATTTCGCTGCCCTTAAATGGTTTGAAATAATTTGTGTGCCCCATGGCTCCTGCAATATTCCAAACATGGTTCACAACCTGCGGTGCAAAATACATGGAGATTCCCTCTTTTGGGAATGCTGCATTTCCAGCTCCAACCATATCTAAGAGAATTCCATATTTAGCTTGATATCCTTCTATTGGTATTTTCTTGGCCCAGTACTGAGATCCCAAGCACCAAGAGTTGCTGGACGAGCCCATCATTGAACCTTCCGGTTTGCCATAATCCTCACCATCAAAAAAAACAAAATCGACTCCGACATTCGGTTCTAGTTTCGCCTTAGAAATGGAACGAGCAATTTCAAGTAAAACGCCCACACCACTGGCACCATCATTGGCGCCATCAATGGGCTGTCTTAGGTTTTCACTATCGCGATCCGCATATGGTCGAGTGTCCCAATGAGCACATAAAAGAATCCTTTTTTCAGCTTCGGGTTTGTATTGTCCCATGATATTGAAGATTTCAAGATTCTGACCATTATAAGCCTGGACCGAAGCATTCTGAACGTTTGTAGCAAGACCGAAAGACGTTAACCTTTCCTCCAACCAATTAGCACACGCTACATGAGCATCCGTATTTGGAACACGGGGTCCAAATTGGACTTGTTTTTCAATAAACATGTAGGCGGAATCTGACGAAAAAAGAGGCTTTTCCTTTAATTTAAGACTTGACCTTTGGGGCTTAGGATTAGTTGCTATCTCAGATGGCTGCTTGGTATGGTCGCAGCTGGAAAAACAAATGAGGGCTATGAATAAGCCCATTACATAACGAATTATTTTATTTCCCATGTAGCCCCATCTTTGCCGTCTTTCACAATTATTTTTAATTCATTTAGTTGGTCACGAATCGCGTCAGACGTATCCCAGTCTTTGCTTAATCGTGCTCGTTTGCGCATCTCTACTATTAGATTCATGAGCCCATTTAGCACTGACTGATTTCCATCTTCATCAACCGGTTTTAGTCCCAAAACATCGATTACAAAGTCGTTGATCAATGCCTTCATTTTGTCAATCGTTTCTTGATTTGTCTTTACTCGACCATCAGAAATGGAATTGATCACTTTAACCAAATCAAATAGATGCCCAATAAGAATTGGACTGTTAAAGTCATCATTCATTGCACGGTGAAACAATTTGGAGTGATTTTCGATATCAACTTCAGTTATGTCTGAAACAGGCAGTGAGTCTATTAATTTTATCGCGGTCATTAGTCGAAAGAATCCCTTTTCAGAAGCTTCTAAAGCCTCGTTGGAGAAGTCTAGTGTGCTTCGATAATGAGCCTGTAGCATAAAGAATCGAACTACCATTGGATGAAAGCCCTTGGTTAATAACGGGTGTTCACCAGTAAAAAGCTCGTCAGGAAGTATTGAATTACCCAACGATTTAGACATTTTTTTTCCTTCAAAAGTGAGCATGTTTCCGTGGAGCCAATACTTCACCGCGTGTTTACCGTGAGCAGCTTTGTTCTGGGCGATTTCACATTCGTGGTGCGGAAATTTAAGGTCCATTCCACCTCCATGTATGTCAAAAGATTCTCCCAAATACTTTGTACTCATTACGGAGCATTCTAAATGCCATCCAGGAAATCCAATTCCCCAAGGTGATTTCCAGCGCATTATATGCAGGGGAGATGCCTTTTTCCAAAGTGCGAAATCAAGTGAATTACGCTTTTCATCTTGGGAGTCAAGATCTCGTGTGCCACTAATTAGTTCATCAATCTTTCTTCCGCTAAGAGCTCCGTAGTTTTCAACTTCTGCATACTTTATTACATCAAAGTAGACGGAGCCGTTTATCTCATAGGCATAACCCTTTGCAATGATGTTCTGGATGATTTCAATTTGCTCTACAATATGACCAGTAGCTGTGGGTTCGATATCAGGAGACAGGGTGTTGAAGATGGCCATTTTATCGTGAAAATCGAGCGAGTAGGTTTGCACAATTTGCATGGGGTCCAGAGATTCAAGCCTTGCTTTTTTACTGATTTTATCCTCACCTTCATCTGCATCGTTTTCAAGATGACCTGCATCGGTTATATTACGCACGTAGCGAACTTTATAGTCGAGATATCTTAAATATCTATTGACTATATCAAATGAGATAAACGTTCGGCAGTTTCCAAGATGGACACTGCTGTAGACTGTAGGCCCGCAGACATAAAGCCCAACAAAAGGAGGGTTTATAGGTTCAAATGGTTCTTTTTTACCGCTAAGGGTATTGTATATATGCAATGTATCCATGATTCAAAAATGGAGATAAAGATAGCAGCGAGAAGAAGTCGAGTGAGTAGTTTGAGGCCTATTGCATGTTTTTATCAATGACGCCCTCGCCAATGTACTTCCCAGACTGATACATTTCAATGTTGGTCAAGATTCCATCACTGCTGTATTTGTAAACTTTACCATCATAAAGACGGCCACCCTTAAATAGGCCTTTCTGTGATATCTGGCGGTTCTTATTATATAGTGTGTGTTCTCCATTTCCGTCAAACAATCCTGTATTTGGTTTTGCAGAAGACGATGCAATTTTAGCCGTTGTTTTTACATTGTTTGATTTGTCTTTAACGGGTTCTGGCTCAACTTTGACAGCAACCGCTGTAGACGGAGCGTCCATAAATGAGGATTTGGAGGCATCCATTTGTCCCCCATTAAAAACACGCACAGACTTAACACTTCCGTCAGAAAAGTATTCCTTGATTTGACCGTCTTCCTTGCCGCCAGCCCAGTTACCTTCAATCATGATCTTTCCGTTTTCATGATAATAAACTTGATTCCCATCTCGCTTCCCGGACTCATTAAAGGTGAAATCTTGAGCTACTTGGCCATTTTCATAAAACCTTTTGAAGTTGCCAGTTTGTTTGTTGAGAGCCCAATTGCCTTGTTCCTCAATTTGACCATTGTCATAGTAGGTTTTATACGGTCCTTTTGGTCGACCATTAATGTATCTAATCTCAGCTTTTATCTTTCCATTTGGAAAGTAGCTTATCCAAACACCAACTTTTCTACCATTCTCATACTTCCCTTTTTCGACAATCGCATCGTCAGAATAACCAGGTTTGGAAGAATCGACTCCCTTTATTATCCAGCTGCCAACTTTTCGACCCTCAGCGTTTTGAGCGTATATTAGGGTTGATGCAAATAGCAATATGAAAAGGGGGATGTACTTCATGTCTTTAGAACGAGAGCGAAAGGTATGGTAAATTCAATTATTAGAATTCTAAAATGATCGTTTTGACTTGGCTATTGAGGTACGATGATAGTTGATTTTAGGTTGTCCATCATTTCTTTAACCAATCTTTCAAGATTAAAGTCACTACTCCAATTCCAATGAAGGCGGGCTTCATCGTCATTGATTGAAGCCGGCCAATTGTTGGCTATGTCTTGACGGAAATCAGGATTATAGTCAATTTCGAAATTTGGTATGTGCTTCTTAATTTCTTTAGCAATCTGATCGGGATTGAAACTCATGGCACTAATATTATAGCTGGATCTGATTTTGATTTTTTCAGATGGGGCCTGCATGATCTCAATGGTTGCTTTTATTGCGTCACTCATATACATCATGGGAAGTGCGGTGTCTGCAGATAGAAAACTAGTGTATTTTCCATGTTCCAACGCTTCATGAAATATTTCTACTGCGTAATCAGTCGTACCGCCTCCTGGCAAAGATTTCCATCCGATCAAACCAGGATAACGGATGCTACGTACATCAACACCATATCTATCGTGGTAATACTGACACCAACGTTCTCCAGCAAACTTTGAAATACCATATACTGTGGTTGGTTCAATGACAGTGTACTGTGGTGTATTATTTCGTGGAGTTGTTGGTCCAAATACAGCAATTGAGCTAGGCCAAAACACCTTCTTTAAAAGCCCATCTTTTGCCAAGTCTAGCACGCTGAATAGACCATCCATATTGAGCTTCCATCCAAATTCTGGATTTTTCTCAGCTGTCGCGGAAAGCAATGCAGCTAAATGATATACCTCGGTGATTTTATTGTCAACCACAGCTTTTTTTACTGCTGCTCTATCCATTACATCAAGCTTCAAGTATTTCACTTGAAAAGAGGCTTCATCTCGGATATCTGATGCGATTACATTATCGCTGCCAAAGCGCTCAGCTAGGTTTTCTACAAGTTCGGTCCCGACTTGACCACAAGCGCCAATAACCAATATTTTAGGCTGATTCATAAATGAATTAGGATTTAAATGTGAGAAGATTTAAATTTAGACTTCGTCAAAATTAACGACAACATTTTTTGTCTTCGGGTGACTCTGACAGGTAAGTACGAAACCACGTTCAACCTCATCGGGTTCTAAGCTGTAGTTTACATCCATTTCTACTTCACCTTCATCAATTTTGGCTCTACAAGTTGCGCAGACACCACCTTTGCAGGCGTAAGGTAAATCTGCTCCATTTTCAAGAGCTGCATCCAGGATGTTTGTTTGACTTGATTCCATATCAAACTCCATGGTCAATCCATCAAGAATAATTTTGACATGAGCTTGAATGGACGGTCCATCGGCTTTTTTTACTTGAGTTCCTTTTCGTTCAGCAAGTTGTTGTGGAGAAGCAAAAAACTCGAAATGGATTTGTTTTCTTTCCAAACCAGCGTTTTGTAAAGATTCTCTTACAGCATCTATCATTGGAGCGGGCCCACAAATAAATGCTTCGTCCGTATTTTCAATATCAATGAGATGCTTGAAAAACATATCACATTTTTCGCCATCAATATGACCTAGGAGAAATGGAAACTCACTTGCCTCTCGGCTTAATACATGAAACACCCTTAAACGGTCCATGTGCTCATTTTTCAAATCTTCTAACTCTTCCCGGAAAATGATGCTCTGTGTTGACTTATTCCCATAAACCAACGTAAACTCACTCTTGTGTTCAGATGCTAGTACTGTTTTTATATGGGCCATAATTGGCGTAATACCGCTACCAGCAGCAAATGCCAAATAGGATTTGCCATTGGTTGAATCTAAAGGAGTATAAAACCGCCCAAGGGGGGTCATAACATCAAGTGTATCTCCAATTTGTAATGTAGAGTTGGCAAATGTTGAGAACAAACCGCCATCAACAGTTTTAATTGCGACTCTTAAATCATCATCCAGCGGACTTGTACAGATCGAATAACTTCTCCTGATCTCATCGCCATTCAAATCTTTTTTAAAGGTAAGATATTGACCCTGTATGAATTTGTAATCTTCCTTGAGATCAATTGGAACTTCAAATGAAACTGAAACGGTATCCTCAGTTTCTTGTCGTATATCTCTTACGCGAAGCGGATGGAATGTTGGCATTCGAAAATTTTATGATGCCAAATTTAGTATTACGGTCGGAGAATGAAAAGGTGAACATAATCTGTTTTAGTGTTGTTTATACATTGATTTTAATCAGAACTAGCCACCACAAGCGCATTCGTAATTATATTCGCAAATACACGACAAGTCTATGGCAGAAAAAAACTTAGAGCAGATTTTCCAGGAGAAGGTCGACAACGAAATTAAAATTGAACCGAAAGATTGGATGCCCGATTCATATCGGAAAACATTGATTCGACAAATCTCTCAGCATGCCCACAGCGAAGTGGTCGGGATGCTTCCAGAGGCAAGGTGGATAACTCGAGCGCCTAGCTTGTCAAGAAAGGTGGCCCTTCTTGCAAAGGTTCAGGATGAGGCGGGACATGGATTGTATCTATATAGCGCCTGTGAGACTTTGGGAGTTGAAAGAGACGATACCATAGATGATTTACATGCCGGTAAAGCCAAATATTCTTCCATATTCAATTATCCAACTCTGTCATGGGCTGACATTGGGGCCATAGGTTGGTTAGTGGATGGAGCTGCTATAATGAACCAGGTTCCATTATGTAGATGTTCGTTTGGGCCGTATAGCCGGGCAATGGTTCGTGTTTGTAAAGAGGAAAGTTTTCATCAGCGTCAGGGTTATAGTATCATGCTGAAAATGGCAAACGGCACTGTTGAACAAAAGAGAATGGCGCAAGATGCTATCAACCGATGGTGGTGGCCAGCAATGATGATGTTTGGACCTAATGATGCTGAATCTGATCATTCTGCGCAAAGCATGAAATGGAAGATTAAGCGCTTTAGCAACGATGAATTAAGGCAGCGCTTCTTAGACATGTCGGTTCCACAGTGCCAATTATTGGGTTGTAAAGTTCCAGACCCCGACCTTAAGTTTAATGAAGAAACAGGGCATTGGGAAATGGGGGCAATCGATTGGGATGAGTTTTGGAATGTGGTTAAGGGTAATGGAAAATGCAACCGACAAAGACTTCGCGATAGAAAAGTCGCATACGATGATGGTGCTTGGGTGAGAGATGCGGCTATGGCATATTCTGAAAAGAAAAAAGCAAGAAATTCTAAAATGGCTGCGGCCTAAAAAATCAACCAATATGTCAAATAAAAAGAATTGGCCTCTTTGGGAGGTGTTTGTTAGAAGTAAGGCAGGGTTAAGTCATAGACACTCTGGAAGTCTTCATGCAGCCGATGCTGAAATGGCCCTCGAAATGGCTCGTGATGTATATACTCGAAGAAATGAAGGGGTAAGTATTTGGGTTGTTGAGTCAAATAATATCCTTGCTTCTGATCCAGACGCAAAGGATGCACTATTTGATCCAGCAAACGATAAGATTTATCGCCATCCCACTTTTTATGAATTACCTGACGAAGTAAAATACATGTAAAGTTTAATAGCCCTGTTGAGACAGGGCTTTTTTGTAGGTTTCAATTGCACGAAGTCTGGCGGTTTTGTGATCGACAATTGGTTTAGGGTAATGTGCAGATTTAAAATCCTTAACCCACTTATGGATGTATCTGTTGTCTGGATCAAACTTGTCAGTTTGAAGGTATGGGTTGAAAACCCTAAAATAAGGCGCTGCATCAACACCTGACCCACTTGCCCATTGCCAACCGCCATTATTGCTTGCCAAATCAAAGTCAATCAACTTTGAGGCGAAATAGGTCTCACCCCAACGCCAGTCTATTAACAGGTGTTTTGTAAGAAAGCTTGCCACAATCATCCTAACCCTATTGTGCATGAACCCGGTCTCGTTCAATTCGCGCATTCCTGCATCAACAATGGGATAACCTGTTTTTCCCTCACACCAAGCTATAAAATCATCTTCATTGTTTCTCCACGGTATATGGTCGTATTTACTTCGAAATGCGCCTTTCACCACATGTGGAAATTGCCAAAGGATCATTTGATAGAAATCTCTCCAGATAAGCTCATTGCACCATTTAGGATTAAGCTCTCTACCGATGGATGCCAACTTACGAATACTAACTGTGCCAAAGCGAAGGTGAACTGACAAGCCAGTAGTACCATTTTCAGATGGGATATCGCGTTTTTCATGATATTCCTTGACAACAGAGAGGTCTAATGCTGAATTTGACCAGTCATTTTTATGGGCTTTGAAACCCATTTGATCAAGAGATATGACCGCCTCCTGTTCAGTGGACTGTATCAGGTTGTTGAAATACGCAACAGTTGGATAGGACCTTAGATAAAAGTCGTTGACTTTTTCACTCCATTTTCGAGCATAAGGGGAGAAAACCACATATGGGGTTCCATCATCCTTTAGGATTTCGTCCTTTTCGAAAATCACATGGTCTTTAAACGCCTTGAACGGTATGTTTTTATTTGCCAATAAGTCATGGACTTCTTTATCTCGTTGTCTGGCGTATGGCTCATAATCGCGATTTGCAAAAAGGCCTCCGAATGATTTTGAATCTAGTAGCGACTGAAAAATGTCAAGTGGTTTGCCGTAATACACGTTTAACGAACTCCCTATTTCGTTCAATTCTCTTGCTAGTCTTGATATTTGAGTATGAATAAAACTGACACGCCTATCATTTACATCTTCTAGTTTATCTAAAATAGATTTATCGAAAATGAAGATGGGCTGCACATTTGAATTGGACTTTAACGCCATATAAAGACTAGCATTATCTTCTAAGCGCAGGTCTCTGCGAAACCAGAAATATGTGATTTTTTGCAAACTCAAAAGTTAAGGTTTGGCTTATGACTTATGGCTTTCTCAGCATTAACTGGTGTGAATGATAAGCATCAAGGCCCGAAGTTAAAACTGTTTCTGCCATCGTTGTATCAACAAACCCATCGCTTCTTATGAGCCTTGAATCAATTATAACATGCTTAATCTCACCAACAATCAACCTTGTTCCATTAGTCTGTATAAAGTGGTCTTCAACAAATTCTAACCCCAATTTAATAGGTGATTCTTGCACAAATGGAGCTTTGAATCCTTCCGTCAGTTCTTTAGTTAGACCAATTTCATTGAATTCGTCTATTTGAGAGTCATATTTCGCTGAAGATTGGTGAGCCATTTCAATTAATTCTGTTGACACATGGTTAATCGTATAAACTCCATTTATTTTAAGGTTTTCATATGTATGTCTTGAGACCGATGTGGGTCTTAAAATGAAGCCCATCAAGGGGGGCTTGGCGCCTATATGTACCAAAGAATTAAAGAGGCCTATGTTTCCAATACCTACCGCGTTCTGGGTTCCAATCATCACTACTGTTCGAGGACCGCTTATGGTATTGAATAAGGTTGTCCAATACCTTCCTTTTTTCTGATGCCAATCTGCTGATGTAAAATGATTCATAGTTTCATCTTATTCTGCTCATACCACCATCAACGCCAATAATTTGACCTGTAATCCAACTGCCATTCTCAGAGACTAAGTGTACAGCCAATGATGCAATATCCGCAGGTTTGCCTATACGTTTTAGAGGGTGCCGCATTTCGCTGGCTTCTTTTTTCTTTTCGCTGGATAAAAGTGATGCTGCCAGTGGCGTTGCAGTCAAACTAGGCGCAATGGCATTTACTCGTATTTCTGGTGCGTATTCAGATGCAAGTGATCGAGTAAGGCCCTCAATTGCGCCTTTTGATGTAGCCACGCTCGCGTGAAAAGTCATGCCTTGGGAAACGGCAACGGTGCTGAATAACACGATAGATCCATTACCTTTTTTGAGTGCTGGAAGAGTTGCTTGAATGGTTTTAATAGCTCCGAATAAATTAACATTCAAGTCTTGCTGAAAATGCTCTGAACTAAGCCTGTGAAATGGTTTAAGATTGATGGACCCAGGACAATAAATAAGTCCGTTAAGATTATCGAAATCCTCTAGCTCTGAAAGATCTTTAGTGACATCGAGCTGTATAAATTCAATCGGAAGATGATTGATTTCGCTGTTAGAACGAGCCGCTACTATAACTTCACAGCCTTGTTCCAACAATAATTCTGTGCAAGCTTTTCCAATGCCTTTGCTTCCACCAACAACTAATACTCTCACCTGATTGAAGAATTCAAATTGATATATGTCAAAAATTCTTTTCGAGTTTCTTCGTTCTTGAATCTTCCATGATAGCTTGCTGTCACTGTGCTGCTTGCCGTATCTTGGATTCCCCTTGACTTTACGCATAAGTGCTCCGCATCCACGATTACGGCCACATCCTCTGTTTTTAGTACTTCTTTCAAAGCTCTTGCGATTTGCTCATTAAGCCTCTCTTGAACCTGTGGTCTTTTAGAATAGTATTCAACTAACCGGTTTATTTTGCTTAGGCCAATCACGTTGCCATTGCTAATGTATGCAACGTGCGCTTTTCCAATTATGGGTACGAAATGGTGCTCACAATAACTATAGACTGTAATGTCTCGCTCCACCAACATTTCCTTGTATTTATAGGCATTTTTAAAGAGTTTGATTGCTGGTTTATTGGCTTCATTTAGGCCCTTGAAAATCTCATTAACATACATTTTTGCTACTCGCCTTGGCGTGTCTTGCAAGCTGTCATCAGTCATGTCCATTCCCAAGGTTTCCATTATGCCCCTGAAATGGCTCTGAATCTTTTCAATCTTTACTTCTGTACTCAACTCTTCCTTGTCCATTTTCATTGGAGTGGATAGTCCATTCCATTGGTGCTCATAGTCAAGCGTTTCAAGTAGATCATTCATCACCGTTGTATTCGACATAATTTCTTTCTGTTTCGTAAAGTGTAACTATCAATTCGTGCTTCGGGTCAATACGTCTTCTAAGTCTTTGCCAAATGATTACAACCATGTTTTCAGCTGTAGGATTTAGCGAAGCAAACTCAGGAACATCTAGGTTTAAGTTTTTATGATCATATCGATCTTCAATTTCTTCAACCATAAAACTTTTTAAGTCTTTCATGTCCATGACATATCCAGATTCTGGGTCAATTTGTCCTGTAACATGCGCAATAACTTCATAGTTATGACCATGTCCATTCTCATTATTGCATTTGCCAAAAACCTCCCTGTTTTTTTCTGCATTCCATGCAGAATTGTGCAAACGGTGGGCTGCATTAAAATGGGCTTTGCGAGATACTTTGACTCTCATTATATTGCTAGGGATATTTTAGCTTCTTCAAGCCCATTGATGGCAATTTTGAACCATTCAGTATAAAGCTGAGGTGATGTTATTATTTCTTGTTTCAAGACCGATATTGGTATGTATTTCCAATTCATTACCTCCTTAGCGTTTGGATTCAAATCGTCGCTAAACTGACCGAAATAAACATGGTCAAACTCATGTTCCTTTAGGCCATGGTCTAATTCGGCATTGTATATAAAGGAATAAACCTCTTTAATGGAACATTGTATCCTAAGTTCTTCATCCAATCTACGCATGGCAGCTTCATGCGTGCTTTCCCCTGGCCGAGGATGGCTACAACAGGCATTCGTCCAAAGCCCTCCAGAGTGATATTTTTCTTTTGCGCGCTGGTGTATGAGCATATCCCCATTTTCACTAAAAATGAAAATGGAAAAAGCCCTATGTAATCTAGATTTTTCATGTGCTAGCATTTTTTCCATCGTGCCAATGCGCTCATCCTTTTCGTTAACCAGTATTACTTCTTCCATTGAATGTTGAGGCTCTTAGACTTTGTATTTTGACTTATTTGTTTCCAAGTATTGCGATAATTCCTTCATCCAAGTGGATTTGTTCGTGGAATTCTTCATCTCTGTTTTGAGAATTGCAAAGTCAACATTGATGTCATCACTATAATTCAAGAAGTCTGGTGTATTCTGTTGAATCATAAATCTCAGGTATCTAAGCTCAGCATTTTTCGGATCCATATTTATCGCTTCATCAATCAATTCTTTTCCGTCATTGAAATATGAAAGTTTGGAATATGGATTTGATACTACCTCTGCCATTAAGGCTTTTGCCGCACCAAGGTATGCCCTATTTGTGGCTGAATTTACTGTACGAGATTCGAGAAAATCGTGAAAATCACTCCTTCTGTTCAAATTAGCTGATGCTTCAAAGAAAGAAGTGCTCAATGGTACTTTTTCAAAATCACTTGCTGTTGAGGTTAATGATGTCAGGACTACGAAAATGCAAAATATTACCTTCATCTTAAAGCAGATTTAAGCTGTGTCTTACGTAGCTACCTAAGAAGATTGTATACTTCTGAGGGTCTGGAATTCGAATTCTTTCTTCCAAAATTCGGGAAGCTTGCGTTCGTTGAATTTTCTTGAAAAGTTGGAAGAAATAGATATAGGCCATGTAAACACCAAAGCGTGAAGATTTGGGAAGTTGCAGAATACCTGCGTATCCTTCTGCAAAATCTAGTTCAATTTCTTTTTCAATTTCTTTTTTCTGCTCGTCAGTTAAGTTATCTAAATCGGCATTTGGGAAATAGGATCTACCCAAACCTTCAAAGTCGGCCTTTAGATCGCGCAGGAAATTGATTTTTTGGAATGCCGCACCTAATTTCATGGCCGAATATTGAAGTCGAATATATTCAGCTTCATCGCCATGCACAAATACTTTGAGGCACATTAATCCCACGACCTCGGCTGATCCTAGAATGTATTTTTCATAACTCTGCTGATTGTATTCCGACTTATTCAAGTCCATTTCCATGCTCTCTAGGAAGGTGTCGATTAATTCATGATCAATATTGTAATTCCTCACAGCATGTTGAAAGCTGTTAAGAATGGGGTTTAGTGATATGCCGTCCTCGATTGCTTCATAGGTGTCCCTCTTAAATTTGTCTAGCAGTTTCTGCTTGTCATAGTCATGAAAAGAGTCTACAATTTCATCCGCAAACCGAACGAAACCGTAAATACCGTAAATGGCATCTCGAATTCCTGAACCTAAAAAGCGAGTGCCAAGAGAAAAAGATGTGCTATAAGCTTGCGTTGTTAGCTTACTAATCTTGTGTGATGTTTTGTCAAATAAAGGTTTCATATTATCTATGATTTTATCGATTTGAGTATTTGGTCTGCAGCTACTTGACCACTAATTAGGGATGGGGGCATTCCAGGCCCTGGTGTCGTTAATTGCCCTGTGTAGTAAAGATTTTTAAGTTTTTTGTGCTGGAGCCTTGGTTTTAAAAAGGCAGTTTGTCTGAGTGTATTGGCTAGGCCGTAAGCGTTTCCTTTGTATGAATTGTAGTCTTTTTTGAATTCACTTACTGAGTAGCTTTTTTGATAGCTAATGGATTCAGAGAAATTACTTCCAGTGTGTTTTTCTATACGTCCAATCACTTGTTGGAAATACTTTTTCCGCTTTTCCTCAGTATCGCCACTGAGTCCGGGGGCAATAGGTATTAGTATGAAAAGGTTTTCCTTTCCCTCGGGGGCGACAGTTGGGTCGGTTTTGGATGGACAGCAGACATAAAATAGTGGGTCAGATGGCCATTTATTGGTTTTGTAGATTTCTATTGCATGCTCGTCAAAGGGTGTGTCGAAGAATAAATTATGATGTTTTAATCCATCTACCTTTTTGTCGACTCCGACATAATATAAAAGACTAGATGGAGCCATTGTACGTTTTTCCCAGTAATCGTCACTATACTGTCTGTTTTTTTTGTTGAGCAACTGTGTTTCAATATGATGGTAATCTGCGCCACCGACTACATAATCACTTTTATATGTTTCCTTTGCAGTAACGATGTTCATAATGCCATTCTCGTAAATCTTCTCTACAGGACTATCATACTTGAACTTTACGCCAACCTCTTCAGCTAAGTTGACCATACCTTCAATAATTTTATTCATGCCTCCCATGGGGTACCAAGTTCCCAACTGAAGATCAGCATAATTCATTAAGCTGTAAAGTGCAGGTGTCTCTTTTGGCATTGCACCTAAGAAGAGCACAGGAAACTCGATTATGCTGAGTAACTGAGGGTTTGAGAAATATTTGCGCGCAAAATCATGGAAGTTTTTCAGCAAATCTAATTCTGCTAGACCCTTGACTACTTTCCATTGTGCAAATTCGAAAATACTCAGCCCCGGTTTGTAAACTAAATCCTTGATGCCTGCATCATATTTAAAGGCAGCGTCTTTCAGAAACCTATCTAATTTTGCGCCCGCTCCCTTCTCTTTAGATTCGAACAATTCTTTTAAGGAAGTCATGTCTGCAGGTATGTCCACTTGTTCTTCTTTGAAGAATACCCGATATGATGGATTTAGTCTGATTAGATCATAATAGTCTGACGTCTTTTTGTTGAATCTTTCAAAGTATTTATCAAACACATCTGGCATCCAATACCAGCTGGGTCCCATATCAAACGTGAAGCCTTGATGAGTGAATTTTCGAGCTCTTCCGCCCGCTGTACTGTTTTTTTCAAGAACAGTAACATCAACTCCTTGTGAGGCAAGAGTGGTAGCAGCAGCCAGCGAAGAAAAGCCAGATCCGATTATAGTGGTGGTGGGTTTCAATTTAATTTGGATTATAATCGGATAAGGTATCCATTAACTTTTGCCTCGCCAAGAAAATTCTACTTTTTACTGTGCCTATAGGCAGCTCTAAGTGGTCTGCAATCTCTTTATATTTAAAGCCCTCAGTGTGCATAGTGAAAGGGACTTTGTATTCATCTTGTAGTGCATCTACTTGCTTGTGAATTTCTTTAACATTGTATATAACACTTGGGTTTCTGTCATTTTGGTCCTTGGCATTGTTGAGGTAGTAGAGGTCTTCAGATTGATCAATTATGGTGCGGGACTTTACTTGTCTTCTATAATTATTTATAAAGGTGTTCTTCATTATGGTGTATAACCATGCTTTTAGATTGGTAGCTTCTCTAAACTTATCCTTATAGGCAATTGCCTTCATGAAGGTGTCTTGCATTAAGTCCTTTGCGTCTTCCCTGTCTGAGGTTAAGTTGTAAGCGAAATATTCCAACCCTTGTTTGTGAGTCAAAATATGATTGTTGAATTCTAGTGTTGACATCTTGTTTAATCTTTTGGTTAAAAACTTCTACAAAAATGATGAGTTTTTCAATACCAAACAAATTTTGTTTAACAAAAACGTGAAAAAGATTAAACAAAAAAATTTATACTAAAGAATGTCAATGAGGTCCTGCATTCCCTGCAGAAATTTTAAATTATCAAGTTGAAGTTTTTCCATTTCTGGTGTAACTCTTGCTGCGATTAAAACTTTCTTTCCAGATGCGGCCGAGTGGAGGGCCCTAATGGTACTTTCTGGATTGTTAGTTAAGGTCGGATCAACCATGAATGTTAAAAGATAATCAGGATTGACTGATACGACAGCGGCTGGAATATCAGAAAATGGAAGATTCTGGCCAATGTAATACACTCTTTTCCCGTTTTCCTTCAAAATATAATAAGACAGAAGCAAGCCAATTTCGTGATGTTCACCTTCCGGAAGAAGCAAGAGAAATTTATCTCCCTCTGGATTTTCACTTAGCCGGTCAATTGCAGCAATGATTTTTTGACGTATCAAGTTTGAGATAAAGTGTTCTTGCGTAATATCAATCTGCCCCATAGTCCAAAGACTTCCTACCTTCTCTAAGTAAGGATATATTAGATGAGTAATCGTTTTCTGAAAGCCGATTAATCGGATTGAGTTTTCGAAGATACGATGGAACTTGAGTGCATCGAGATCTATCATAGACGTAATCAAGTCATTCGCATCTAAATCGAGCTGTACAGGACTATCATGCAATAAGGTTTGCTCGTAAACTTGTTTTACGTGCTCAAGAAACTCAGCATCCGACCATTTACAAATTTTGGAAATTTTAAAACCGTTTTTAGAAAGTAATGAGACGTTCAGCAAGTACTTTAACTGATTATCATCATAGTAGCGAATATTAGTTTCAGTTCGCTTTGGTTCTATCAATTGATAACGCTGCTCCCAGATACGTATCGTATGAGCCTTGATGCCCGAAAGCTCCTCTAAATTTTTAATAGAATATTGACCCATATGGGAGTCTAAACACTTAAAGTTGATAATGGTTTAATTACCATGCCTCAATGCCAAGAATTATCTTCGAATGTAAATAAGTTAATTCGGATTGAATAAAGATCAAAAGTATATTTCTGAAGCTCTTGGGTATCTTCCAAATAAGCCGGGTGTTTATCAATATTTTGATGATTCGGATAAAATCATTTATGTTGGAAAAGCAAAAAATCTAAAGAAAAGAGTCTCATCTTATTTTAATAAAGATAAGCATGAAAGTGGGAAGACTGCGATGCTCGTTCGATCAATAGCCAAGATTCAGCATATAATTGTTGCCAATGAATATGAAGCGTTGCTTTTGGAGAACTCCATGATCAAACAACATCAGCCGAAATACAATATTCAACTTAGAGACGACAAAACATATCCTTGGATTTGCATCAAAAAGGAAAGGTTTCCACGAGTTTTCCCCACCAGAAATGTCGTGAAAGATGGTTCTGAATACTACGGCCCATATGCATCGGTTAAGCGAATGAAATCGATTCTTGAGATTATTGGAAAAATCCATAAAATCAGAAATTGTAATTTCAATTTATCCCAAGAGAATATAGAAAAAGGCAAGTTTAAAGTTTGTCTAGAGTACCATATTGGAAACTGTTTTGCCCCATGTGTTAGTAAACAAGCAGAACAATCTTACAATCGAAGTATAGATCATATAAGGCATTTGATCAAAGGGAATTTGGGGAAAGTAATTAAAGATCTAAATTTTTCTATGAGTGAGTTTGCCGAAAAATTAGATTTTGAGAATGCTGCATCAATAAAACAACAGATTGCTCTTTTAGATACTTATCAAAGTAAATCTGTAGTGGTTAACCCAGCCATTGAAAATGTAGATGTTGTTAGCATAATTGATGACGATGTGTTTGCATATCTCAATTATATGCGAGTCACAAATGGAGCGATCATTCAGTCGCACTCTGTAGAATTCAAAAAGAAATTGAAAGAAGCTCCTGAAGATTTGATTTTATCTTTTGTCGCAGACATGCGTGAGGTTTTTGGTAGTGATTCCCGAGAGATAATTACCTCCATTGCCGTTGAAGCAAATTGGGATCATGCTGTTTTCTTTTACCCTCAACGAGGTGATAAAAAAGCCCTAATAGACTTTTCATTGCGTAACGTTCGATTTTACATGCTGGAAAGACAAAGGGCACAGGATAAAATTGATCCAGAGAGGCACTCGAACCGGGTGATGAAAAAAATCCAAGAAGATTTAAGAATGAAAGATTTACCAAAGCACATTGAATGTTTTGACAATTCGAATTTTCATGGTTCATATCCCGTGGCAGCCTGTGTCGTTTTTAAAAATGCAAAGCCATTTAAAAAGGACTATAGAATTTTTAATATAAAAACAGTTGAAGGCTCGGACGACTTTGCATCCATGGAGGAAGTGGTATACAGACGGTATAAACGATTGATTGATGAAAATCAAAAACTGCCTCAATTGATAATTGTTGACGGGGGAAAAGGACAACTAAGTTCTGCAATGAAAAGCATCGATAAGCTTGGACTTAGGGGTAAAATAAGCGTTGTTGGAATTGCTAAAAAATTGGAGGAAATATATTTTCCTGGAGATTCACTTCCTCTTTATATTGATAAAAAATCGGAATCGCTTAAAACGATTCAGCATTTAAGAAACGAAGCACATAGATTTGGGATAACTCATCATAGGAATAAAAGAAGTAAAA
>CALKOP010000220.1 GCA_938091155.1 uncultured Flavobacteriales bacterium
ATTAACATGACCTACTTCAATACCATCGATCATCAGTGTGTCAATATCAACATCGCCTTCAAGAACTAGATGATCATTTTCATATCCAACATCGATCGCTCCATTCAGCACACCAAGAATTTCTTGTTCAATCATCGAAAATCCTGACAAATAGCTAAGATCAAAATTTTGAAGTTCCAAATCCAAATCGGTTGGCTTCTTTTTACTTAAAATTCCATCAGCTTTTATCAATCCATTTTGACTTACTAATTGAAGGTCTGAAACAATAACCTGATTAGTGTCGGCCGATAAAAGCGTCTTTTTTGGCGATCGCCAATCAGAACCCGATACACGAACATTCATCTCATTGAGTAAAACGTTCCATGGCATTTGATCAGTCCTAAATAGCATCATAGCGAGCGAGCCACTATCCGTCAACTCACTTCCACTAAGCCAGTTAGTCTTTAGCAATACAGAGTCATGCCCGACATTTGCCTTGGCCTTTAGGTTCGATAACGAGTAGTCATCATTCAGTTTGGCTTTTTCGATGAAGGTTTTCACAATAAGATCATCATCGGCTGGATACAATTCTAAGACATTCTTCTTAAATTCAATTCCTGAGTATTCCCATGTTGTACTATCCGATAGGAGCGTAAACTGATTTCCTTTCATGCTCAAAGAGCCATTGACATGGATGGGATCACTTAGCTTTAAGTCATTCGAAATAAACTGGGTTATATCCTCATCATTATCGATTATAAACTCAAATACAAAATCCTGTAATGTATCTATCCCGTCAGTTTCAACCTTTGGAATAAAAGCAGGCAAATACTTCTGGCCTACTTGTAAAAAAGCATATGGAGCCTCTAGCAAACTGGTTATCCCAATGATTTTCGCAAAAAAGTAATCACTTTCAATTTCAATATCGTGGCCCGTTTTAATGACTCGGTCGTTGATTTTAAATTCTTTGATCTCAATATTGTTAGATCTTGAGTGATATGACGCATCTTTTAAAGCCAAACTTCCATTAAATTCAGATCTACTGCCACCTTGTAAGTCAATTTCAACTACACCTTTATAATTGCCAAATGTGTCTTGGGGAAGTATATTCAACTTAGCCAGGTTAAGATGCCTAATATCACTATGCGCAGTCAGTTTTGGGATTTCCCCACGGAAATCCATTTTACCATTGAAGTCGAGGTTAATATTAGTGTCTGCAATGGAAATATCACCGTTAAAAACCAGGTTCGTAAACTGACCATCGACTTTAATATCACGATAGTAATAGTCAAATACATCAATGTGCTCTACATTCCCTACAGCAAATACGTCCATCGTTTTTATATCCAGTCCAACACCGCGAACCTTAAGGTCGAGCGCAATACTTTTTACAACTGGTTTTGCATCAATTAACTGACCCAGTTGAAAGTTTTTTGTTTGCAGCTTTCCTGAATATCTGAACTGATCATCAATCTTAACATTTACATCCGTTTCAACCGAGCCAAGTGCCGTTTCTATGTTACCTCTAGTTACAAAATCATTAATAAATCCCGTGAAACTTCCCACAAAATCTACATACTTCAACCCCATAATGTTATCCGCAAAGGACAGCTGAACAAACCCACCATCCTTTGGTAAATTGATCTTAGTTGCATCCTCAAGGGTTGAATATAATCGTTCAAAATCCGCATCAATAAATGTGCTTTGCAGATCGGGTAATCCTTTCACCTTCAACCTGCCCGTTAAGTAACCATGATCAACAAAGCGTAATTCGTCAACATCCGCTCGAAGGTTGTCGATTGTCCCATCTAACCTGCCCGTAAACCACAATGGCGTAAGAAATCCACGCAGATTCGGAGTGAAGTATGCGATATCATCAAACTGTATTTCGCTATCGTATAAATTGGCCCTGATCCTTACCTCTGTTATGAACGATGTATATGGCATCCATCCTTCACTCAACATTTCATAATTTCCCCTAACTACACCTTGGTTTGACTCAAGAGTCAGGTTTTTACAACGTACATTGCCATTGTCAACCTTAGCCTCAGCGCCCAAATGACGAATAACGAAGCCACTTTTTTCGCTCAACGATAAGCCATCTATACAAGCAGCCACACTATCTCCTATAATACTGACGTTAGTAAATTGAGCATTTAAGTCGTTTATGTACAGATGTGAAAAATCAATTCTTTCCTCCTTAGTGGTTTCTGCATTTTCGTCTGTATAGGCAAATCGAGAGTTTTGTACCTGGATAATGTCCGATGCTATTCGTAGAAAAGGAGCTGAGGTAGTATCGTCAGACTTTGGAATTCTTTGAATGAAATGACTCAAGTTTGACTGAGTGTCACCATTGTAAACTCTCATGTTCAAGAAACCAGAATCCAAAAAGATTCTTTCAAGTGAAAACGCACTCGAACCTAAATTAAAAGCGCCTAATTCTACCTCTAGTCTACCCGCATGAATCAACGTATCATTTTGATAATCTAGTAGCAAAGCTTGATTAATAATTAGACCATCAAAGGGTTTTATATAAATCGAACCAATGTCGACTTCATGTCCAATTTCACCGCTTACATATTCAGCAGCGCAGTCAACTACCTTATTCTGTACAGGATTGAGAAAAAGCAGACCAGCCAGGATGAATGGAATACTCACAAATACGCATAGTATAAGCACTCCCACTTTGATGGCCTTTTTGATAGCTTTGCGAGGTTGTTTTGAAGCTTGTTCCAAGGCAAGCAAAATTACATGAATGTATGAAGTCCATTACGATTCTAGGAATTGAGTCATCCTGTGACGACACCTCAGCTGCAGTGCTTAGGGATAGGCGTGTTTTAAGTAATGTTATCGCTAATCAATCTGTGCATGAACAATACGGCGGAGTTGTGCCTGAATTGGCTTCCAGGTCTCACCAGTCTAACATTGTGCCCGTGGCAGATCAAGCTATAAAACAAGCAGGCATTTCTCTGCATGAAATTGACGCGATTGCATATACGCTTGGCCCCGGATTGGCAGGGGCGCTCATGGTTGGAAGTAGTTTCGCCAAAGGTTTATCACTTGGATTAAATATTCCATTAATAGAGGCGCACCATATGAAGGCGCATGTTTTAGCCCACTTTATTTTAGACAATAAACAAGGCGAACCCGATTTCCCTTTTCTGTGTCTTACGGTCAGTGGTGGACACACACAATTACTTGTTGTAAGTTCTACTGCAGATTTCAAAGTGATTGGGCAAACGCGTGATGATGCCGCAGGAGAAGCTTTTGACAAATCGGCTAAGATTATCGGGTTGCCATATCCTGGCGGACCACTCATCGATAAGAACGCTCAAAATGGAGATCCGAACAAATTCAAGTTTTCAAAACCATCGCTACCGGACTTGGATTTTAGCTTTAGTGGAATCAAAACCAGTGTGCTCTATTTTGTAAGGGATCAGATGAAAGAAAACCCTGCTTTCATTGAAGAAAACAAAAATGACCTTTCAGCATCCATTCAGAAAACAATCGTGGATTCTTTAATGGTCAAAGTAAAAAAAGCGATTGACCAGACAGGAATTCAACGCGTGGCGGTGGCTGGTGGAGTATCAGCAAATTCAGCTTTACGTGGCGCTATTCTTGACTTACGAAACTATGGTTGTGAAGTCTTTATCCCAAAGTTTGAATACTGTACGGATAATGCCGCTATGATTGCAGTGCATGGTCACTACTTGTATTTGGATAAAAAATTCGGAGATCTATCTTCCTCGCCAAAGGCTCGATATGCAATTTAAATTTGCACTATCAATAGCGGTTATTATCTGCTTTGTTTTCACAAAGGGACATGCTCAAACCCGTGGTGACGCCCCCATTGAGATTGACAAACCCGCAAAATCCATTTACCTTAAAACTAACCCACTGGCGCTATTGCAGGGACCAATTCCCTTTTATAGCGGAGAAGCTCGCATTGGATTTGAGGCCATTGCATCCGATCATTTGACCTATCAGGGTAGCGCAGGTTATATTTTCCTCTCCCCGATTTTTAATGTCTTAATTGGCAATGCACCTGGTGTTTTTGGAGGTAACCTTCAAATGCCCGGATTTCGCTTTCAAGGTGAAGTGCGGTATTATTACATAAAGCTTTACAACAAGAAGAAACTTTCGAAGGTGTTTTTGCCTTCGGGTCTATACGTTGGTCTAAACGCTTCATATGCATCGGCAGATTTTAAGGAACGTGATATTCCAGTGCAAAAAATTGACTTCACTCAAATGAACATCAATTTAATTGGAGGTGCGCAGCTGATGTACAATGATGCCTTCGGAGTTGATTTCTTTGCAGGTATTGGTTATAAAAACAACGTTATCACCTATTATGATTTTAATGGTAAAAAGGAAATTTGGGATCCAGAAGATGTTGGATTGGGCGAATTCTATTCTTACCCTATAAACCTTAAACTTGGTATGAACTTGACTTTTGGCCTACTTTAAGTTGCCTAACAAATCAGACTACGTTATTCTTGTGCAATGGGCTTGTTAAATCTGACTTTTATAAAAGAAAACGTAAGCGATGAACCCGAATTCATCACAGAGCTTCTTGAAGTATTCAAGCTGGATGTTTTCACAGATTTCCAAGCGCTGTAAAAATCCATTCAAAAATCTGATTACATAAGTATTCGCACGGATGCTCATAAGGTTAAATCAAGCCTCAGAAGTTTAGGTGTTGAGGAGTGCTGGACACGGCTGCAGGAAATAGAAGATCTTGGCGCAAGCGGCTCCGAAATTGAGCGAATAAATGTGTTGAGTAACGAGATTAATAAGTTGTTACCTAGACTCAAGGAAGAGGTTGATGCCTATCTCAAAACCCCCTATTGAAAACGATTATCTGTCAAGGATTCTAGAAAATCAATTAAATCATTTTTTTCCCGATCGGTCAATTCAAATCCATTGATGGCTTGATGTTGATTTGGATGTGACTCTCCTCCTCGCGCATAATGATCTATTACTTCGTCTAGGGTTTTAAATCGACCATCGTGCATATATGGAAACGTCTTGCTAATATTTCGCAGCGAAGGCACCTTAAACTTTCCTTTATCCTCTGGGTCCAGTGTTAGTCTAAACAACCCATTGTCTCCGTATTCAGCTGCAAGTCCATTGTTCTCAATTTTAAAATTTGTCAATAGCGGCCCACTGTGGCAAGTGTTACATGCCAATCGATCTGAATAAAACAAAGACATTCCGTTTATAGCGTTTTTACTGATGGCAGCGCTATCACCATCTATAAAATCATCAAATGGAGATTTACCTCCTACGATAGATCGTTCAAACGAAGCAAGAGATCGTGTAAGGGTAAACGGAGTAGCTGAATCTCCCCATACACGTTGGAAAAAATCTTGATAGTAGGGTATCTGATTTAATCGCCTACAAGCTTCGATAACTCCAAGTGCCATTTCATCTTCGTTTTCCAGTGGTGCGATAACCTGAAGTTCAAGCGTTTTCACCCCACCTTCCGACATGAAATGTGGCTGGTATCCCACGTTTACAATGGTGGGCGAGTTTCTTGCTGCCTTTTTATTGCCTACTCCATCGCTTAGGGCCACCGTATCCGAGAATGCGTATTCCTTAAGGTGACAACTGCCACAACTAATACTGGAATCTCTACTCAACGCGGGTTCGAAAAACAAACGAGCGCCTAATCTTATTTTAGACTCAGACTGGGGGTTGTTTTCTGGAATCTCCATTTTTAGGGATTCGATGGACAGCGGATTAATAATTTTCAACACTGCATCGGTCTCTTTTTTTGTACTACAGGAAACCGAGACGAAAACTATTGATAGGTAAAGAGCTACCTGTTTCATTGTTCACGTATCGATATGGACTTAACAAAGTTGTCGGTGAAAATACGGGAGGCTGCCAGAGCATCTTCGTCAACATTGGCATGAAAAAATGGAGTTGTTGATAGGTCAATCCGCTTACCGTCAGCTGGATGGAAAATCTTATCCCAGTCAATGTCTATATGCAAAGTGTCTTTCGCAAATGCCGGAATATCTAAGGTTAAAGCGTATGACCTTTCAGATCTAAATAAGGTATCCAACCCAGTGTGAAATGCAATGTTATCGTCATACTCTAGATCCGAATTAGTATCAATCCGTGCTTCCATCATAATAAACACATACATCGTTGCCCAATCCCAATACATGGCGCCTTGCAAACTCAATGGGTCTGATGCGGGCATAACGGTCGGATCTGTAGCATTTAGGTCTGACGGTAAACCAATAGACATGCGAAGCTGATCATAATCGCCTTCTGGAATTATGTATGAATAGGAACTATTAAATCCTGTAGCAGATCCTTTTCCTGCTATATCCACTAATTCGACATCAGCTAATTTGGTTTCCTCGCTAGCTCCCAAAAGAATTATATCCGAGAGATACATCTTTAATGTGCTAAGGGTTAATGGCCATTGTTGGCTATCAACAAACTCATCTCCTACAGCTATTTCTTGTCCTTGGCTTACCAAATTGAATGTGAGTACCACCTTCGGATCCTGCTCAATCAATTCAAACGGAGGAACTTCGCTCTTGCATCCAATTAGTGCACTAAGAAGTACAATCAGTATATATTTACTTAAGTTCAATAGCGCTAATAGAGTTGTTCATCATTTTAATAGTCACAGGGTGCATTCCATCGTGAATGATTAAGTCATCATTTTCAAAATCGATTCCTTCGAAAAGCGCGCGAATATCTAGGGCTAGTTCCAAGTCAATTTCATTTCCCGCAGCGTTGATGTTGTTGCTATCCAGTGTCATTGTTTTAAGGTTAACCGGCAATCCACAATGGAATTCAAAATTCATCATCTCAGAACCGTCCTTTGCCGTTGATGCATCTACAACCCCCTCAACCGATACAAAACGATATCCACCTGCCCAACCCCAATACATGCTAGGCACTTGAAGTGTGAGTGGACTTGTTGTAGATACCTGAGTGGTATCTGTAGGATCGCCATTGTAAATAGCGGTATCAACTCCCAGGTCAAATTGAAATCCAGTGATTTGACTCTTGTTCAGGTAAACAGCATTTAAGATCAATTGTCCGACTTTAGCCAACATCACATCATTGTTTCCCCAAGCTATATAATCATCTTCAGCGTTTTCTTTAAACGACAAGTTTGATAAGTACATACCATAATAGTTGATGATGATGGGGCGGCCATCATTTATATCTAAAGTATCTTTCAATTTAAAGGATTCACCGCCAAAATTGGGCGAGACAGTAAGTGATACCTGCTTTGGCTCATAGATGCATGATTCAGTACTTGTACCATTTTCATCATAGTTAAAAGCAAGAGGATCATTACATCCATCATTTTTACATGAATTAACAGTTAGCAGTGCAACGGTCGATAATAAAAGGAGTCTTCTCATGTGTAGCATAGTTCAAAAACTTAAGACGTGCATTAATGTTTGATAGTTTACCAAACCAATACAAATTAACGGCTGTTAAAACTGTGTTAAAAGGACTTTTGTCACAAATCAATTTTGAATTGCTTTGAGCTCTCATAAATCAACATACGGAATGAACCGAATTTATACGCTTGTTTTCCTTACTATATTATCGATTTCTGTGCTCGCACATGTCAATAAGTTGATTAAATAAAACGTCTACCAAAAAAAAATAAATGCCATCAAAACAGTCCTTAGTGCAGAACACTGTGTGTAATAAAAAAACAAACGGGATAAGCTGAAAACGTATAGGGGGTAGGCAATAAAAATAAGATGATGAAAAAAAGTTTAATGTTCTTAATTGTGGTTGGTTTAATTACAAGTAATGTTTTGGCTCAAACAAAAATTACTATGCAAAAAGAAGGAGGCGTGTATACAATCCCTTGTACGGTAAATGGATTACCGCTTAAATTTATTTTTGATACAGGAGCCAGTGATGTTTCTATTTCATTAACAGAAGCACGTTTTATGTTTAAAAATGATTATTTGACAGAGAAAGATATAACAGGCACTGAAAAGTATTCAATTGCTAACGGA
>CALKOP010000221.1 GCA_938091155.1 uncultured Flavobacteriales bacterium
GTTTCAATATTATGAGAAACGATCTCTGGCTTCACTTCCAATATCGGATCTAGGTTTTTCCATTCTCCTTTAAAATCAGGAATCAGCGTTTCAATGGTCAAACCTGGATTCTTTTTACGAATCATTTCCACCGTTTTCTTCCAATGATTTGATCCACCATCGGATAAATCATCTCTATCTACAGAAGTTATGACCGCATGCTTAAGCCCCATGACACGAATGCTTTCAGCAACTTTTGCTGGCTCAAAAAGATCAACCTCTTCACCCGCACCCGTATCTACATTGCAAAACTGGCAAGATCGAGTACAAGTATTTCCTAGAATCATGAAGGTAGCTGTGCCGGCAGTCCAACACTCGCTTTGATTGGGACATTTACCGCTAGAGCAAATGGTATTCAAACCACGTGTTTCTACAACCTCTTTAACCCGCAAATATTCCTTACCACTTGGTATTTTAACCTTCAGCCATTTTGGCTTATTGATTTTAACCTGCTGGTCTTCTTTATTCTTTAAAAGATTTGCCATGCGCTTTCTTTAGGCTTTATAGTTCAATATGGTATCTCTAATAATGCCAACACACTGCATCATTTGTTTTTCTGTAATAACTAAAGGCGGAGCGAATCGAATAATGTTACCATGTGTTGGCTTGGCTAATAGTCCAGCGTCCTTAAGCTGTAAGCAGATACTCCATGCAGTCTCGCTTTCTTGAGAATCATTTATGATTACTGCATTCAATAATCCACGACCTCTTACAAGTGTTACTAAATCAGATTCTTCAGCGAGCTTTGACATTTCAGAACGGAATAGATCACCCAACTTGCGTGCATTCTGCGCCAATTTCTCATGCTTAACAACTTCTAGCGCAGCAGTACCAACTGCCGCAGCTATCGGGTTACCTCCAAAGGTAGATCCATGCTGTCCTGGCTTTATAACGTTCATGATATCGTCATCGGCCAATACACCTGAAATAGGATAAGCTCCACCGCTAAGGGCTTTACCTAAAATCAACATACTAGGCCGAGTATATGTCGCTTCTTGTCTTTCGCAATGCCCTTGGCAGGAACACTTGCCACAAACAGCTAACAACGCTCCTGTTCTGGCTATACCAGTTTGAATTTCGTCTGCAATAAAAAGCACATTGTACTTATCGCAAACTGCTTTTGCATTTCTGATGTAATCATCAGATGGAGTATTCACTCCTGCCTCACCTTGAATTGGCTCTACTAAAAAGGCGGCTACATTAGGTTTTGAAACCGCTGCTTCCAAAGCTTTACTATCGTTATAATCTATCGCTTCAAATCCAGGTGTATATGGTCCAAAGCTCTTCCGTGCATCCTCATCGTTACTAAAGGAAACAATGGTGGTTGTACGTCCGTGAAAATTATCCTTTGCTACAACGATTATGGCCTGATCCTCAGGAATACCATTTTTCTCATATCCATATTTGCGCGCAATCTTTACAGCTGTTTCCACGGCTTCTGCTCCGCTGTTCATTGGCAAGAACTTGTCAAACTTGAAGTAGTCTGTAATGTATTGTTCAAATTCACCTAATCGTGAATTATAAAAGGCGCGACTTGTTAATGTCAATTGTTGCGCTTGATCTGTCATAGCACGAACAATTCTTGGATGACAGTGACCTTGATTCACAGCTGAATACGCTGAAAGGAAATCGAAATATTGCTTCCTCTCAATATCCCACACATACACTCCTTCTCCACGATGCAGCACTACTGGCAGGGGATGATAGTTATGCGCTCCGTATTTATCTTCTAATTCTATTGCCTCCTTAGAAGTCATTTGTGTCGTACTCATATAGTTCACTTTTCTGCGAAGATAAAGGTTGAAATGTGGCTATCTGACTTAGCAACGAGTTTCTTTCTTTGCATTAAAATAAGATCAATGAGGCGCGCAATATTCACACTATCTATTCTATTAATTACAGTTGGTTTTTCGATGGCTCAACAAATCACCAACATCGCAAATTTCCAACCAGAACTCAATTATGAAAACGTACATGTATATCAGTTGGATTCCGATCCTCTTACATCCACATATATGATTTGGGTGAAAAATGAAGTAGCTGAACACTTTCATGCAGAGCATACGGAGATCGCTTACGTACTCGAAGGAAAAGGCGTAATGACCATAGGGGATATAAGGCAAGGGATAGAACCAGGTGATTATATCTTCATTCCAAAAGGAACAAAGCACTCAGTAAAGGTGAAAAGTAAGTCGCCAATGAAGGTTTTGAGCATTCAAACACCACAATTTGATGGGGCTGATCGGGTTCAAACGGGTGAGAAATAGACGAAACCCATCATTTTTATTGCTGAAACCCTTGAAAACAGTGCGATTTAGGCCACACTTATTAACAAAGCCCCGTATTTATTAACAAATAGGGCTCTACCCCTTGCACTAGTAATGGTTGCGACTAATATTTGCTTCCGTTCAAAGAACTATTGTTTAACCTAAAATTTATTAAAAATGAACAAAGCTGAATTAATCGAAGCTATGGCCAGTGGAGCCGGAATTTCTAAAGCTGATGCAAAAAAGGCGCTTGACGCTTTTGTTGGCAGCACTACTGCAACTCTTAAGAAGGGCGGACGTGTTGCTCTTGTTGGATTCGGATCTTTCTCTGTTTCTAACAGATCTGCAAGAACTGGTCGCAACCCACAAACGGGTAAGGAAATTCAAATCGCTGCAAAGAACGTTGTTAAGTTCAAGGCAGGAGCTGATTTAGGTGGAGCTGTAAATTAAGCGAAACCACTGAGAAAATAAAAAGCCCTATCGATTTATCGATAGGGCTTTTTTATTGCACTTACAAAAAAACGATTCATGTTGTTAAATTTGCAGCTCAAATACAAACTGACTTATGGGAAAAGGAGATATCAGATCGGCTAAAGGAAAAAGATTCGCAGGAAGCTACGGTAAATCAAGAATGAAGAAGTCAGCTACTCCAATTGCAGCTAAGACAGCAAAAAAGAAAACGGTTAAAAAGGCAGTTGCAAAAAAAGCTCCAGTTAAGAAGGCTCCAGCTAAGAAGGCTGCAGCGAAAAAAGCTCCAGCTAAGAAAGCCGCTGCTAAAAAAGACGCTTAACCTAACAAGGTAACCTTAAGGATACAAGCGGCTAATTAACCATTGTCCATCTTCGATCGACTGATCATATCTGACTCTATCGTGTAGACGGCTTGCTCGACCTTGCCAAAACTCAAAATAATTGGGTTCTATGATATAACCACCCCAGTTCTCTGGTCGAGGTATGTCCTGACCTTCGAATTTGCTGGTCAATTCAGTTACTCTATTTTCTAAGGTCTCACGCAACTTCAATGTTTGACTTTGTGTGGATGCAATGGCACCGATTTGGCTTTCTCTTGGTCTGCTATTAAAATACTCGTCACTTGAAAAAGCGGAAATCTTGGATGCTTTACCTCCTATGCGCACTTGCCGCTCAATCCATGGCCAAAAGAAATTTATTGACACCAATTCATTTTCTGCCATTTCTCGCCCCTTTTGACTGTTATAATTCGTGTAAAACACGATTCCCTTTTCAGTCAATTCTCTAAGCAACACGATGCGGCTTGAAGGTTGTCCATTCTGCCCTACTGTACTTAAAGTCATAGCATTAGAATCTATACTGTCACTATGCGCTTCGTGAAGCCATTGATCCAATAATATAGCAGGAGAGCTTGGGCAATCATGCTCAAGTAGTACATGTTTTGTGTAATCTTTTCTTGCCTTTTCGTAACTCATAATGGTGACAAAGGTATTCGGTAAAAGTTTCCTTGAAATTAAGAATTGTCAATTAAAAAACTGCTTTTTCGCTTGCGCATATTCAATGTGCATTAATTTAGTCTCCAGAATGTTTAACCCAAGAAATTCAGAAAATGACTTCTTCCATAAACTCGACTTCAACTTCGATTCAAGTTCATTGAAACCTGGCGATGTATTGATCTCTGAGCCATTTCTTCCTGATCCCAATTTTAGCAGATCGGTAGTTTTGATTACAGAATTTGACAAAAAGGAAGGTGCATTTGGATTCATTATTAATAAGCCCAGTGAATTTGAATTGTGTGATGTATCCGATTCATTTCAACACTCAGGATATACCTTCCATTCAGGAGGTCCTGTGAATACTGAAACTCTTTTCTTTTTGATTAACAATGAGTTTTTGATTCGAGATACAAGTAAAGTCAAGGAAAATCTCTGTTGGAGTGGAGACTTTGAAGCAGTGACTAGCTTGATTGAAATGGGTAAAATAGGCCCCAAGGATGTAAAGTTTTTCGGTGGATATTCTGGCTGGGGCGTTGGGCAATTGGAAAATGAAATAAAAGAGAAATCTTGGATAATCGGCAAGCTCAGCGCAGAAGACATCATTTCAGGGAATCATGAAATACTTTGGAAAAAAAGCCTAGAACACCTTGGGAACAAGTTCTCAATTATGTCAAATTTTCCCGAAAACCCAAACATGAATTAAGTGCAGCTGCGCATAATTCTACTTGAGCCATATTTGCTGTTTTCGCATTAAAAGTGGCTTTCCCAATTTGACTTATTACCGAAATTCCTGATCCAGCATTGCTTGCCCAAATTTCGTCTGATCTAAGTAATTCTTCCATTCCAAAGGACTCTTCACGCACCTCTTTTATATTGCCTAGCGTAGAGTCTATAATTATCCCTCGAATAATTCCGTTTAGACAGCCATCTGCAAGTTTGGGAGTTTTTAAAATCCCGTCCTTGAGAATAAACAGATTGCTAGAAACGGCTTCTGCAATATTTTCAGCGGTGTTTAAAATAATCGCTTCCTGCATTCCTTTTTGTCTTGCCTCAACGGCTGCGGCAATATGAATACTTTTATTTAACGCTTTATAATTTCCAAATTCATGCTCTGGCAGCTGTATTCGATCAAATACATGCGCTTCATTCTCTAATACCGGAGCTGGGTAGCCCAGAACTCCGTTTTCTGAACATTCCATCAATAAACAACCTTTATTTGTTTCAGGAAAGTACTTGCCTCCGCCATCGCGGAACACCTGAATTCGCAGCCCTCCATTAGTGACTTTATTATGAGTCAATAATTCAGATATCCAATTACATAATTCACGTTGCTCGTAATCGAAATCAATACCCAAATATTCTATCGTATTAATAAGCCGCTGATAATGGTTTATCCAAAATACTGGACAGCCATCTATAACTCTGATAGACTCAAAACAACCATCACCATAGCGCATTGCTCTATTGCCATGCGATATCTTCAGATCTTGAGCTTTTATATGCTTATTTCTAAAAAAAACCGTACTCATTCCAAAGTCTAATAATCAGTTCAGGTTTCATGCTAGCTGTAAAAATAACTCCGAAAATAGCACCGAAATAATGAGCAGAATGTGCAATCGCGCTTTTCCTATTTCTATCCATATATACCTCGTAAATGAGATATAACAATCCAAAAGCAACGGCTGGAAGATCAAAACCTGGGATGAAAACCAGACCTAAAGGTCGCATTGGGTTTATTAAAATATAGGTAAAGACAATGGCCGAAACAGCGCCCGAAGCACCTACACCATGGTAGTTATAGTTGTCTTTGTTTCGAGCATATCCAGGTATGGCACTAAACAATACTCCTCCGAAATAAAGCAAAAGAAATATTGGAATCCATAAATCGCCAAATAGCCTACCGTACTGAGCTTCCACCGTTTTTCCAAAAGTGTAGAGTACATACATATTAACGACTAAATGAAAACCATCGGCATGAACAAACGCATGCGATAGGAAGCGATACCACTCCTTGTTGCGTTGTATCATATAGGGTTGGAAATCAAGCTTAAAAAAGTACTCTCGATTTTGAAGACAACTTACCGAAATAAGAACATTGGCTATGAGAACAAAGAGAGTTATCGTCATGCATCAAAATTAATAGACACTTTGATGGCATCTCCAACGTGTTCAATAATATCTGAGGCAATCAATGCGTGTTGTCCTTTTTTATCTCTTGCAATGTCTCCAGATTTTCCATGTAGAAAAACTCCATATACGGCAGCTGCAAATGAATCTTGCGTTTGAGCCAATAGTCCTGCTATTATTCCTGTCAAACAATCGCCACTGACGGCTGTCTCCATACCTGGGTTACCCGTATAATTAAAGAAAACTTGCCCATCTGGAGTTGCAATCGCGGTGTGTGGACCTTTCAATACTATGTATTGCCCCAGCGATTCAGCCTTTTCACTTAATAGTTTAATCCTGACAAATTCATCTTTGGTAGACCCAAAAAGCCGTTCAAATTCCTTGACATGCGGAGTCAGATTACAATTTTTTGGCAACAACGCCATTAGCTTATGATTCAATGATAGAATATTCAATGCATCCGCATCAATCACCATAGGAAGATTATAGTGCTGTAAAATCCACTCAAATAGCATCAAAGCGTCTGAGACGGTTCCCATTCCTGGCCCGATTGCAATTGAATTAATCTTTAGATCACGCAATCTATCATTCAATTCGTCTTCACTTCTTAATAATACCATTGCCTCTGGCACGGAGGATTGAAAAGCGTCCAATCCCACTTGAGGTATTAGACCAATGAATAAATCAGGCCTTTCCATAAGATCTAACGAGCCGATTGGCTCATTAGCAATCGTAATTTGATCAACGCAGCTCATTTGCTGACTGGTAAGAATCTTAAGCATGGTATAAATGTATGGAAAGCCTAATCAGGCTATTGGTACTTAAATCTGTTGAAAATGCTCGATAATACCTCTTCCGTAGGCACAAATCTCATCATTTAAAAAGATCACAGGATAAATAAACACGGGTTCTGGTGGGTTATCTCCTTCATCATCAACATTGATGATCAAACATTCGATTTGCTTACGTTGCAAAAAATCGACGACGTCTCCACATTGATCGCAAGTGTTTGAAATATAGAGAACGTAGTGTTTCAGCTTATTCGCGAATCAGCTCTATATCGCGAACTATCTCAGATTGGAATGAGCTTTTGCCTAAAACCTTCACTTCAAATGCCACTGGCTGCATACCGTCAGCTGTAACTAACACATCAAATTCTCCAGGAGGCAAAATAATCACATACCTCATGGAACTAGCATTTGGAGTATAATATCCAAATGGGTCTCCATTGACTAAATCAATTACTGTTATAGTCGCATTTTCAATATCCGAATTTGAAGAAAGCACTCCTCGTATGACAGAGTATTCTGATTCCACTTCAGCAATAGTTAATCTGTAGATATCATAATCTCCTTGGCCCTCTGGCCTCAGGGCAGAGATATATCCATAACGCCCTGAGTTAGACTCACGGTAGTTCATGTCATCATCTACTGAATTGATTGGATATCCAAGATTTCGTGGTCGCACATACGAATTTGAGTCTGCATCCCACATCGCTTGAAAAATATCGAAACCTCCCATAGAGACATGCCCTTTTGAACTGAAAAACATTTTTGACCCATCTGGAGAAATATTTGGAAAATCTTCATCCCTCTCTGTATTAATACTTGGACCAGGATTATAAGGCAATCCCCAAGCACCCGTTGGGAGTCTTTTCACAATCCATATATCTGTTCCGCCATAACCTCCCTCACGATCGCTCACGAAATAAATAGAGTTGCGATCTGTACCATAAGTGGCAGCAATTTCTCTTGACTTGGTGGAATTTATCCGCTCACCGAGGGCTCTAATATTTTCCAAATGATCGTTGGAGAAATCAGCTTCATAAATATCTCCCATTTTGCTTTCCAAACCTTTCATCAATAGCATACTTTCGCCAGTCGACTCCAAACCAATTACAACTTCACTTTCTCCTGGCTTATTATTAGCACCAGGCATTCTTATTGCATCTGCAAATTCACCATCCTCCACATTTGAGTAATAAATGTTTGATGCGTATGTTCCATCAGGCAACCTAGTACTACCATCGTCTCTCTTTGATGTAAATACCAAAAAGCTTTCGTCTGCAGTAACAAAAGGGAAATAATCTGGATAAGGACTATTAATATAATCTCCTAGATTTTCATAAACACATTCTTTTGGAAATTTCACCAATTGGTAGGCATTCTCACAATATTCAATTTCAATCTCAGCTTCCTCTTCAGAAAAATCATCACCAGCAGCCCTGAAGTCTATATAGTGGTTAAACTGCTCGATTGCTCTATCAAACCGCATTTCAAATTGATAGGCTTTGCCCATTAAATAGTGGACGGTTGCAGACTCCTCATCATAAAACAAAACCTTCTCAAAGTAAGGAATCGCCTTTTCCTTTTCGAAGTCAGAATTCAAATAACACAATCCAAGATTGTAGTTAATGCGCGTGTTCTCTCGATCTTTTTCCAAGGCCATCGCATATTCAAGCATCGCATCTTGGTAGTTTTCATCAAAAAACAGCCTGTCCGCTCTTTGAATATTTCCGGATGGTATGGCCTTCTCTTCCACAGCAGCGGCGGTATCCTGTATAATTTGCACAGCATCTTCTTGTGTAAAAACGTCTAGATGCAATGCAAGCGCGAGAATCGAAAAGATGGTTAGGTTCCTCATCATTTTTCTAAATCAATCTTCAAAATTAAGAATGCCCATGAAAGGTTCGTGTTTTTTTTACGTACTATGATCGGCAATAATGAACCATGCGCTATTTTGTTTCTTCCAAATTAGGGTAAAACGCCCTGTCAATGTATCAGCCTCACGGAATAAATTCCACCGCCCTGTTGAATATGCCGAAGATTTACTTGTAAAATTCGTGTTTACATCTTCAAAGGTCAAATGTCCCATTGCGGTTTTATCTGGATATGCAATTTTATATCGGTCAGTTGCCGCCTGCCATCCAACACTGACTGTCTTTGTTCCTGTAAAAACCAGTGAATCACTCATCCAATACCCCTTCATATACCCCTCAATGTCACCTTTATTCCAAGATTTGGCCTGACCAGACATTACATCATGAATCATGTCTTTAT
>CALKOP010000222.1 GCA_938091155.1 uncultured Flavobacteriales bacterium
TATTGGAGTTTTCTGGTTCTGCCCAGCGTCTAAAAGTGAGTTTGTTTGATACCGATTTAGATGGAAATAAAGTAGACTCTACGAAAACAAAAGCGGCGTTTAAATTGGATGGAAACGACGTAACACTGACCTTAAAAAGAGTGGATTCAATAGGTAAGTTTGCAGAGGTGTTACATGGAAAAGTGACACCGAATGGTGCTGTAATGGAAGGAGATATTGTTCTCAAAGATGGCACGTGGAAGAAATGGAGTGCAATAAGATTTTTAGATTCAAAGAAAGAAGATCCTGCTCCTGAGGTTGATTCAATTCAAACAGGGGAGTGTTGGTTTCCCAACATGTCCTATGGATTGGATTCGGCTGTTCAAAAAGAGTCAATATTATTTACAAATGCCACAATTTGGACAAACGAGTCTGAGGGAATTGTGAATGATATGGATGTGCTTATTGAGAATGGTAAAATTGCTTCGATCGGAAAAGAATTAACATCGAACAATGTAGACACCAAAGTCATTGATGCAAGTGGAATGCATCTAACTTCTGGAATTATTGATGAGCATTCGCATATTGCAATTTCTAAGGGCGTCAATGAGAGTGGTCAGGCTATTTCTGCGGAGGTGAGTATTTCAGATGTAGTGAACTCTGAGGATGTAAATATTTACAGACAGCTGTCGGGAGGCGTAACATGTTCTCAATTGCTTCATGGATCTGCAAATCCAATAGGAGGTCAATCTGCCATAATTAAATTAAAATGGGGAGAGCTTCCTGAGAATATGCTCATTAAAAATGCGCCAAGGTTTATCAAGTTTGCTTTAGGTGAAAATGTTAAGCAGTCGAATTGGGGTGATTTTAACACCATTCGTTTTCCTCAAACCCGAATGGGTGTTGAGCAGGTGTTTTACGATGGTTTTCACAGGGCTAGAATATATGATCAAGAATGGGAAAATTACCTAAAAAAAAATAAGAGTAAATCAATAGAGAAACCAAGAGTTGATCTTGAGCTTAAGACTTTATCTGAAATATTGAAAAGTGAGCGATTTATCACTTGTCATTCTTATGTGCAATCGGAAATAAACATGCTGATGCATGTTGCTGACTCAATGGGTTTTAGGGTCAATACTTTTACACATATTTTGGAGGGGTATAAACTTGCGGATAAAATGAGAGAACATGGAGTGGGGGGGTCAACCTTTTCAGATTGGTGGGCATATAAATATGAAGTAAATGATGCGATTCCATATAACGCCAGTTTAATGCATGATAATGGCGTCGTTGTAGCCATAAACTCAGATGATGCCGAGATGGGACGCAGGCTTAATCAAGAAGCCGCAAAAGGAGTGAAATATGGTGGGATGTCACAAGAAGATGCCTGGAAAATGGTAACATTAAATCCGGCAAAATTATTGCATCTTGATGAAAGAATGGGAAGTGTTAAGGTTGGAAAAGATGCTGATTTGGTGCTTTGGACAGATAATCCATTAAGTATCATGGCGAAAGTTTCTAAAACAATAATTGATGGTTCAATTTATTTCGATTCAGATCGTAAAACGGAGATGGAGAATAGAAACCTTCAAGAAAGAGCCAGAATTATTCAAAAAATGATTTTGGACAAAGAGGCTGGCAAGCCGGTAAAACAATATCAGCATAAAAAAGAAAAATTTTATCATTGTGACTCCTTTGGCGAAGAGGGAGAAACTTCAACAAATACGCATTAAAATGAGATTTTATATAGGCTTTTTCTTTTTTCTTGTTAGCGGATTCGTTTTTTCACAAAAGACCCTGTTTAAAGGAGCTGACTTACATATTGGCAATGGTCAAATTATTGAAAACGGCTTTCTGGGTATCGATGGTGATCGCATCGTTTTGGTAAAGAAATCATTAATTTCTAGCATTAATGAAGACAATTGGGATACGATTATTGAAGTTGATGGATCACAGATTTACCCTGCCTTTGTCAATACGAACAACACACTCGGATTGACAGAAATCGATGCAGTTAGGGCAACAAGAGATTTTGATGATGTAGGTCTATTTAACCCTCATTTAAGAAGCCAGATTGCATTTAATGCAGAATCGAAGGTTGGTGAGACCGTTCGAACGAATGGGGTAATGATAACCCAAGCTACACCGAGAGGAGGAATAATTTCAGGATCATCTTCAGTAATGAGTCTTTTCGCTTGGAATTGGGAAGACGCAACTGTTTTAGCCGACGATGGAATACATGTCAATTGGCCGAGTAGTACTGTTGGTGGAGGCTGGTGGGCTGAACCAAAACCCAAATCACGAAACAAGGATTATGTCGCACAAAAAGAAAAACTAAGTTCCTTTTTTAATTTGTCTAGGGCGTATTTCGATGCAAAAAAACCAAAATTCGATCAGAGATTAGAAGCAATGAAAAAATGTTTCTTAGGCAATCAGCGGGTATATATTCATGCCAATGAATTGCAGCAGATTCACGATATTATTGACTTTGTAACAGAAATGAAATTTCCATTTCCAGTTCTAGTAGGGGGATACGATGCACACTTGGTAGGTCGCAAGCTGAAAGATGCAAACCTTCCTGTTATGCTAAAACGAATGCATGGTTTACCTCAACTGGAAGGAGAAGCAACAGATTTGCCGTATAGATCGGCAACTCTACTTCAAGAGCAAGGGATTCTTTTTTGTCTTCAGGGGTCTGGTGATATGGAAGCAATGAACGCGCGAAACTTGCCTTTTATTGCAGGGACTTCAATGGCTTATGGATTAACCGAAGAGCAAGCAGTGCAGTCTATTTCTTTGAGCCCTTGTAAAATTATGGGGATAGATAAAGATTACGGCTCACTTGAAATTGAAAAAAAGGCTACATTTTTTGTGTCAAGAGGCAATGCTTTAGACATGATGACCAATAAGGTTACAATGATATATTTTGACGGTAAAAGTGAATCGACAAGTAATTTCCAAGAACAGCTTTATCTTAAGTACAAGGCAAAATATTCAGAGTGATAAAACATTTATCCATGAATGGTTTCTGATTTCCCATACTCTGTCATTAAGTTGGCTTCAAATTTCAAGAATTCTTCCCAGCGATCGTTGACGTCGATTTTGCCTCCGTATTTTTTAGCGAAATTCAAAAAAGTAACGTAATGCCTGGCTTCACTTTCCATGAGCATTCTATAGAAATCTCGTAAATCTTTTTCTTGAAGCTCTTCTGATAGAATTTTAAACCTTTCACAGCTTCTGGCTTCTATCATTGCAGCGAACAACATTTGATTCACGAAGTAACCTTCTCTAGAACTATTGCTTTTATTCTTTTTCAGATAGTTC
>CALKOP010000223.1 GCA_938091155.1 uncultured Flavobacteriales bacterium
GTAACCGTTACTACAGCATTTGGTTGTAAGGATTCAGCGTCCATGCGATTGAAGATTGATACCTTGCCTGTAGTTAAAATTGAACAGGTCCCTGAGCCCATTTGTCTCGGGGATACGGTCACAATTGGTGTAACTGAAGGATATAGGTTATACAAATGGACTCCGAATCTAAAGATTTCGTCTACAAATCTTTCCATTGTAAACGTCTATCCTGCAAAGCACAGAGTTTATTCTGTAACAGTCACGAATCTGAATGGATGCCTTGGAGACACTTCAGTATTTGTAAAGGTGTTTCGTTTACCGGTGATTGAAACAAGCGAAGACTTTGAAATATGTGAAGGTGATTCATTTCAGATTGAAGCTGCAGGTGGAGTGTTTTATACATGGTCCGATGGTTCTACTTTGAAAGATTCTAATTCAAGGATTACGATGGCTTATCCAACCGAATCAACCCAATATGTAGTTACTATAACTGACACCAACGAATGCCAGAATACGGCCAATGTAGCGGCTGAAGTTAATCCCCTTCCAATTGCTGATGCTGGCGTGGACATCGACAATTGTGATATTGATGTTGTGTATATTGGAGGCAACCCGACAGGGCCAATCGATGCAGTTTATTACTGGACTCCGGGTATCGGATTAGATGATCAGTATAGCCCCAACCCTCAAGTGCTAAACCCTGAAAGGCTCGCCTATTATTTAGAGGTGCAAGATAGAAATGGTTGCTTTGGAAACGATAGCGTAATCGTGAATGCTGATTGTTATACTTTGATTTATGCACCAAGCGCGTTTACACCAGGTTTTAATGGACTTAATGATGTATTTCGGATTGAACACTATAGAATAGTAGAGGCAAATCTTAGAATCTATAATCGCTTAGGAACGATCATGTTCGAGTCTAATGACCTTGATCAGCCATGGACAGGTGTAATACCAAACAGTAACGATATCGCGCCCGCAGGTTCATACTATTGGACTTTAGAGTACCGAACTGAAGATCGAAAGAAAAAATCTAAGGACGGGGTTGTTACTCTACTGAAATAAAAAAAAGGCCGATCAATTAATCGGCCTTTTTTTTATTTCAAGTCTTTTTCCATATCGGCTTTGTAATCCCACTCTTCTAAAAACTTTGTGGTGATTTTACCGTCTCTGAACTTAGGGTGTTTCATAAGCTTTTGATGAAAGGGTATAGTGGTCTTGACACCTTCAATGATGTACTCACCAAGGGCACGTTCCATCTTGGTTAATGCTTCCTCTCTGGTCTGAGCAACGGTAATCAGTTTTGCTATCATTGAATCATAGAATGGGGGAATAGTATACCCCGCATATACATGTGTATCGATGCGTATTCCATGACCGCCCGGAGAGTGGTAATTTGTAATCTTTCCTGGACTTGGCCTGAAATCGTTCAATGGGTCTTCCACATTTATTCTACATTGAATTGAATGTCCAACTGGCTCATAATTTTTTCCACTAATAGGCATTCCGGAAGCAATTTTAATTTGCTCTTTGATCAAATCATAGTTAATGACCTCCTCTGTAATGGTATGTTCAACCTGAATTCTAACGTTCATTTCCATGAAATAGAAGTTCCTGTTTTTATCTACAAGAAACTCTACCGTCCCAACACCTTCGTATTTTACTGCTTTTGCCGCTTTAATGGCCGCATCTCCCATTTTCTTTCTCAACTCTTTGGACATGAAAGGGGAAGGAGTCTCTTCAACTAATTTTTGGTGCCTTCTCTGAACAGAGCAATCCCGTTCACTGAGGTGGCAGGCCTTACCAAATTGGTCTCCAGCTATTTGGATTTCAATATGGCGTGGTTCCTGAATGTACTTTTCCATGTACATTCCATCATTACCAAAAGAGGCCTTGGCTTCCTGACGTGCAGAATTCCAAGCTTTTTCCATTTCACTTTCTTTCAAGCAAATACGCATTCCCTTACCTCCGCCACCAGCTGTAGCTTTTAGAATAACAGGGTATTTAATGATGTTGGCAACTTTTATCGCTTCTTCAATACTACCTATTAAGCCATCAGATCCCGGTATTGTTGGAACACCGGCATCCTTCATGGTTTGCTTAGCGCTGGCTTTATCGCCCATCCCATCAATCTGGTCTGGAGTTGCGCCAATAAATTTTATGCCGTTTTCCTCACATATTTTAGAGAACTTGGAATTCTCAGAAAGGAATCCGTAGCCTGGGTGAATAGCATCCGCATTCGTAATCTCAGCTGCTGCGATGATATTTGGAATTTTCAAATATGACTCGCTACTTGGATTTGGCCCAATACATACAGCCTCATCCGCAAATCGAACGTGTAAACTATCTGCATCTGCTTTTGAGTAAACAGCAACTGTACTTATTCCCATTTCACGGCAAGTACGAATAATTCGTAGAGCAATCTCACCGCGATTTGCGATTAATATTTTCTTAAACATCTCCTTCTAAACTTTTAGTTAAACAGGACTAAGATGGGTCAATTAAAAATAATGGTTGATCGTACTCAACCGGAGTTGCATCATCTACCAAGACCTTAATAATCTTACCAGATACTTCAGATTCAATTTCGTTGAACAATTTCATTGCCTCGATGATACAAATATTATCGCCTGGTTTAATTTCATCACCTACACTCACAAATGATGGTGTTTCAGGATTTGGACTTCTATAGAAAGTCCCAATCATTGGAGACTTAATCGTGACATATTTATCATCGTCAGCAACCTCAGTGGGGGCGACAGTTGTAGGTGTTGCAGGCGCAAAAGGAGCCTGTGCAACGACTTGAGCTTGTTGGATTGGTTGCGGCTGATA
>CALKOP010000224.1 GCA_938091155.1 uncultured Flavobacteriales bacterium
TGTGGTTGCCATGTAGGTCAAACCGGGGCCCAACAACCAACCGCTTGGCTTAAACTGTGGCTTTACAGGCAGAATATCGTTGTAATGCTTTTGAAAGCTTATCGGCTTTTGTTTCCCTCGTTTTTTCTGAGCCATAACCGATGTAGATACAACTACGAAAAGCATACAAAGAGCGAGAATTCTAAACATGGTCCAAACTTAGGTGCAAAACATGAGTATTTCGGAGTATTGGGACAAGGTTTTTAGTACACTTTTGTCAACAGTTTAAGAAAGCTAAGCGAGATTGAAAGACCTTAAGAACATAAAAGAGACCGGATTTTCAATGATCAAATTTGGAACTACTTCCCTTTTAGGCACGGGTTTAGATTTCCTGTCATTCAACCTGTTGTTTCGATACATTTTACCCGTGTTTTGGGCGGAACTCTGCTCAGCTTTCATAGGCATGGTGGTGAATTTCTTCATGCAAAAAAAGTTTGTGTTTACGCTAAACCGAAAAGCTTCCACGGCATTTTTACTATCCGTTAGCTTTTCATTTGTATTCATGTTTATTGGAGCTTTTGCCATGAAGGGACTTTCCCAAACTGACTTTTTTGCTGACTTCCTAATCGGAGCAAAAATATTGGTAATGGGAGGGAAATTCTTACTTAACTACTTCAGTAAGCGCTGGGTATTCGAAAGGCGCTGATCTTCTTTTATTCCTATAATATCTACCAGATGTACGATGTATGTTTTAAAACGGAGTTCGTACTTATAAATGCTTTCATATTCATAATTCTCAATCATCGATAATCGTGAATCTGTTATGAGATACAAGTAGTTCGTGTCAATTTCGGTAGTTTTCTCTATGATGTTGCGCTGCCCAGCTCCCAAGTAAAATGCATACGACCGGCTCATTGGTGTTTTGTCAAAAACTCGAATTGGCTTTCCATTGGCAACTTCTAGAATTCGATCTGCCTGCACTCGTTTATAGACCTCAATATTCTCCTCGTCTGCTGACCATTGCGGAATGAAACCAACGTCATATCCAATGCGGAATAGAATGACAAAAAGCAAGGAAGTATATACTCTATGACCTACATTCTGAAACCACATGAAAAGTGCAACAGCGGTAGAAAGGCACAATACGACAAGCCAAATTCTTTCTTCCACACCCGACAGAGATAAATGAAAAAAATACCAATAAACAAACACTGGAATCAATAACATACCTATTGCCAAAAAAGCCCGATTTATCCACAGTTTTAACTTCTCAGCACCGACAACAGAATAATAAGCCTCAGCGCCTAAAATGAACCACAATGGGTATAACATCATCAGATATCTAAACCGGTAGCCCGGTGACAGCCAATAAGGAATAATGTTAACACAAATCACGATGAATGTAAATGCTAGAAAATCGTTTTTAAACCAACGCTTCAACGTTCCTTTCCTAATCGCCACAAGCGTAAAAAGGGACGTTGGCAACAGCATTCCAAAATTCTCGAACGGGAAAATAATATAATAGAAAACGGTCTCGTACCAAGTGTGATGTGCTGGGGTACGAAGTACCACTTGCTTTTCTAATCCGGCCGCATAATTTGCCACGTCATTTTGGAGCGAATAGGCATAAAAGTAAGTGCCAATAATTGCTAGAAACAAAGCGATTCCTGCAAAATGTGCCGGTTTAAATAGCAATTTAAAATCTCGTTTATAAAGGAACCAAGCCAGAAGTGTAAACGCTTGAAACAACAAGGTTGGTGCTCCCTTGAGCATTACACCAACTGCTGCGAGGAAATAAGACAGCAGGAATAATAGCCAATACTGTTGTTTTTGATGAAAATGAAAAACGCTGTAAAATCCAATAAGAGTTACCATTGACAACATAGGGTCTATATAGCCGAACATACTGTCTCTTATAACAACCGTACTAGAGAGTAACATACCAAATGCAGCTAAGACAGCAGCTCGTTCCCCAATATGCTTTCGTGATACAAACCATGTTACTACTGCGATACCCAAAAAGGACAACACGGATGGCAATCGATATGCAAACAAAGAAACCTCATCAAAAAATTGCCAAAAAGCGATAACTATCCAGTTGAACAGGGGCGGTTTACTATAATAAAAAGTGCCCCACATCGTGGGTTTTATATAGTCTCCACTATTCATCATTTCAATGGCTATGGTGGTTCTAATAGACTCATCGATGCGTAAGGGTAAAAGCCCCAAATGAAACAAGTAAGCGAAGGCTGTAAGTAAAAACAGCAATGCTACCCAATGCCTTTCTGACCTATTCAGTTGTTGCATGATGTGACTCTTCATTTTCCAAATGAGAGGCTTCTTTCATTTGACAAACATGCGTTTCGTAATCTTTATAATACATCTTGTGATGATAAATGGACTCAAACTGCGCCACCCTTTTCATTCTGAAATCATCCACTAAATAGTAACAGTTTGGCTCTACCAACGTTGTCCTTTCAATTATCCGATTCGTTGCTACGCCTAAGTAGTATGCATGCTCCTTATAGATCGGAGACTGATCGAATAGCTTGATAGGCCAGTCATTTGGTGTATTCGCTAAAATTCTTTCCGCCATTATTTTTCTAGCTGGTGGGGCTGATCCTTCGTCAAACATTCTATATGGAATGACATACAAATCAAAACCGATGCGAAACGATATGAGAATCGCAAAAGACCAGTAAATGCGCCATTGTGGTTGCTTAAACCACAACCAAATAAGTACAGCGGTTAAAAGCAAAATGATAACAGCCGCCCATATGAAATATGACAGTTCCTTAAGTTCAGGTACAAATGACACTCCTGTGTAGGCTATCATTAAGATCATTCCCATTGCAAAAAACAACCATTCCACAGATTTTATCATCCAGTTTCGATTGGAAGAATGTGTTATTAATGACTCTGCTCCTAAAATGAAACATAATGGATATAACATGAAAAGATATCTAGGGTAATAACCCGGTGAAAGCCAATAAGGAACGACATTGATAGCTAGTGTGAGAAGAACGAAAGACAAAAAATCATTGCACATCCAGCGCTTTATTGTGCCCTTCCGAAACATGAAAATCAAAATCAGCGAGGTCGGAAACAGATGTCCAAAATTCTCAAAAGGAAATACGAATAGATTCAAAACGCCCTCATACCAAGGTTTATCCACAACAGTTCGCATGGCGGCTTGTCCGTATAGTTCTCCGAAATAGGTTTCCAGGCTATTGTATTGACTATAGGTATAGAAATACCCGACAACTATCAATAGAAAAACCGCTATCCCAGCAAAGTGTGAGGCAGAAATTAATTTTTTCCAATCTCGTTTATAGATCAACCACAAAACTACTGTAAAGCCTTGAAACAAAAAAGAAGGCAACCCCTTCATAAGAACACCAGCTGCGGCTAGGGCATAGCTTATCATGAAAAGTGACCAAAAATTCTTTCGCTTTTGAAAATGATATACCGCGAAAAATCCGAGGAAGGTCACCAACGAAAACGCAATGTCAATGTGTCCTAACATGGAGTCTCTTGTGAGTAGTCGACCACTCAGCAGAAAGCCAAAAGCCGCAATTGCTGCTGCGCGTTCTCCAATATACTGTTTGGAAACAAACCAAGTAGCATAGGACAATAGGAATAGCGGAATAACAGAAGGGAGCCTGAAAACAAACTCAGAATACGAATTGAAGACTTCAAAAAAACCTATGATAATCCAATTGTAAAGAGGCGGCTTTCTGTAATAATACTCGCCCCACATGGTTGGCACAATGTAGTTTTTACTGACCATCATTTCCCAGGCTACAGTAGCACGAATAGCCTCATCGGCCATCAACGGCATTAAGCCTAGATTAATCAAATGGGCAATGAATGCAAGCACTGCGAGCACTAAGACGATCCATTTTTCTCTATGAGTAAAGTTGGGCATTCTAGAAACAAAGCAAATCATACTTGTAAGGTCTAAGATAGTCGCACGCATTTATTTTTCAAAAAACTTGTGTGGTTGTAACTTGAATCTACATTTATAAGTGATTACTCATTACTAAATGACAGAAAAACAGGAAAACATATTAAAGGCAGCGTTGAAGCTATTTGCAACGCAAGGTTACGCCTCTACATCTACTCGCAAAGTAGCAAAAGAGGCCGGCGTTTCTGAGGGGTTGATCTTTCGACACTTTAAAAACAAGGAAGGGCTTTTGAATACGATTCGAGAAAAAAGTACCGAAGCAGCTCGCTTAATGATGGCTGATGTAGTAATGTCTAACGAGCCAAAAGAAGTGATTCGAAAAATCCTTGAGCTACCGTTCTGCATGCAAAGTAGCGAGTATGAAATGTGGAGATTGACATATGCCTTGAAATGGCAAACGGATAGTTACGACAGCTCATTTTCTAATCCTGTTAAACTGGTTCTGAAAGATGCATTTACGATACTTGGCTATAAAGATCCGATTGCTGAAGCCGAACTCATTTTCATGATCATGGACGGTGCGGCTAAAGCACTTCTCTTGCACGAACCTGAGAACAAACTTGACATACTTAAGACACTAAAGTCAAAATACAATTTTTAATAATACCACTCAAATATGAGTGATTAATCACTTCTAAATAATGAAATCAATAGACAAAACAAAACCAGTGTTGGTGACAGGTGCAAACGGATACTTAGCAAGTTGGCTCGTGAAAACCCTTTTAGAAGATGGACTAACAGTATACGCGGCAGTTCGTAATCCTGCGATTAAAGAAAAATATGCACATCTAGATAAAATCGCAGCAAGCAGTCAAGGCAGCATCAAATATTTTGCGGCAGACTTGTTGACCGAGGGTTCATACGCTGAGGCAATGGCCGGATGTGAGCTAGTTTACCATACCGCCTCTCCATTTACATTGAGCATGAAAGATGCTCAGAAGCAATTGATAGACCCAACACGAAATGGAACAGCTAACGTGCTAAATCAAGCCAACAAAACAGAATCCGTAAAGCGCGTGGTAGTAACAAGCAGTTGTGCTGCAATTTACACGGATGCAATAGACACGGTCAATGCCCCAAACAGTAAAATCACCGAAGAGATTTGGAACGCAACTTCCTCACTCGATTACCAACCCTACTCCTATTCCAAAACACTAGCAGAAAAAAAGGCATGGGAAATTTGTAACGGACAAGATAGAGGGGATTTAGTAACCATTAACCCAAGTTTTGTAATGGGACCGGCACTGAATCCTAAAACGGCTACTTCAGAAAGCATCAGTGTATTGAAGCAGATGGGCGACGGAAGCATGAAAATGGGAGTCCCAAAAATGGGCGTTGGGGTTGTTGACGTGCGCGATGTAGCCTCTGCTCATTATCAAGCGGAGTTTAATCCAAAGGCTCAAGGTCGATACATTACTTCTGGTCATTCTACTGACTTTTTGGAAATGGCATTGACCTTACAATCAAAGTTTGGAGATAAATATCCACTACCTAAAAAAGCCTTACCCAAATGGCTAGTCATGCTCGTTGGTCCACTTACAAACCCTAGATTTAGCAGAAAAATGCTACGAAATAACATCAATGTCTCTTGGGATGCCGACAATTCAAAAATCCAAAATGAGTTAGGTATAAAATTCCGGCCATTGAAAGAAACAATGGACGAATCCTTTGACACCTTGATTTCAAGTGGAATTATAAAAGCCAAGTAGGCTTTTCACCATTTGGGGGATAGGAAGATACGTGAGATATATTTTATTTCATGCAATCCAGCCATTTAACGCAAGGAAAAGTTGAATTAGAAGAGAACGAGATTAATGACGTTGATTAAAAAAATAGTGAAGTGGATGGGTATCATCCTTAGTACAGCAATAGTATCCATAGTTATATGGCTCTATACTTCACCTCAATTTGGAGCAAATCCTGCGGAAGAGCAAATAGAGCTATACTCTACTACAGGCCATCATGACGGTGAGGCATTTTTCAATTTTGAAAGAGCGGACATGAGCATGGATTTAGGTCGCATTTGGGAAATTATAAAAGAGTTCAACAACCCAGTGAATAACATCCAACCCAAAGGCGATATCAAACCTGAAAGGCTGAATCCAAAGGAAGTAAGTAAGCAACCCGAAAAAACAAAAATCACCTGGTTCGGACATTCGTCATTCATGATTGAAATGGACGGCAAGGTTATTCTGCTAGATCCTATGTTCGGGCAAGTGGCTTCGCCTCATCCATGGATGGGAACCAATCGATACAACTCTACCTTTCCTTTAGAAATAGAGGAATTACCAAAGATCGATGTTGTAGTTTTTTCACATGACCATTATGACCACTTGGACTATGGCAGTGTGGATGCCCTAAAAGACAAAGTAGATCATTGGTTGGTGCCTTGGGGTCTCGACAATCATCTAGTCAGCTGGGGGGTTAATCCCAATAAAATCTCAGCCTTGGATTGGTGGCAAGAATCCATTCGTATTGACATTGAATTTGTTTTAACTCCATCTCGTCACTTCTCTGGCAGAGGAATAACTGACCGCATGGTTACTCTTTGGGGTTCTTGGGTTATTAAAGGAGCTTCAGATAATATCTACTTTTCGGGAGATGGCGGATATGGCCGCCATTTCAAAGAAATTGGTGAGAAATATGGGCCATTCGATATCGGATTAATGGAATGCGGCCAATACAATGAAAAATGGGCAGATATACACATGATGCCAGAAGAGTCTGTTCAAGCTAGTTTGGACGTAAATGCCAAAGTTATGATGCCCGTTCATTGGGGTGCGTTTACATTATCAGTTCATTCATGGATAGAACCAGTGCAGCGAGCATCTATTGAAGCAGAGCGGCTCGGAGTAAAAATGACCACACCAAAAATCGGAGAACAAATCATCCTGAACGAATCATATCCTACCAGCAAATGGTGGTTGGAACATTTAATGACTCCGATTAATTGAATACACGGATTAAATATGGTGTTGTTGTTTTCCTCGTGTTTATTAGCAATTTCATATTCGTGCAGGGCACCGATAATGCAATACAACTTGCACTGATACTAGCAATAATAGCTTCCATCATTGTATCTATTATTGTTTGGTTCGTATTAAGACTAATCTATAAGGGGCTGCTGAGAGGGCAAATTATAAAAGTAGGCTCTCCGCATTTGCCATTATCATGGGTGTTTTTCTGTTCTCGATTATTATCCTCTCACTAAAATTACTTCACATTTTTGGGCCTTGGAACGGAGAGTTCTAACTAAAATATGCAAGATATAAAAGCAATGAAGGTTATTATCACAGGTGCCTCTAGCAATTGAGATTGACCTACTTGAAATCCTAGGAGAAACAGATTTCCAGAACCAATAAAGCCAGTAAACAATACCTTGATGTAACTTTAATCCATGAAAAATTCCCTCTCTCTGGCACTTCTCATCATGAGTATAAGCGCCTTTTCCCAATTCCAATTCGAAAACCGATACACAGGTCAAGGCGGAACAGATGCGAAAGCTATTAGACAGACTTTAGATTCTGGATATATTGCAGTTGGTGGCCAATCGCAACCTAGCGCCATCATGACAATTATGAAGCTGAACCCTATGGGCGATACTTTGTGGACAACCGACTTTAGCGACCCTCCTGCATTTGGGTTCAATGTTGATCAAACCCTTGATTCTGGTTACATAGTAACGGGTTACGCCTTCGACCCGAGTAGTTCAGCCATTTTAGTGAAAATTGACCCATCTGGCAACTTAGAATGGTCAGAAACCTATGGTAGTATTAGTGAATGGGGACAGGCGGTGAAGCAAATGCCGGATAGCGGATATATTGTGGTAGGACAAAGGGTTTTCAGAACTGATAAATTTGGTACTGTGCTTTGGTCAGAAGCTACAGCAGGTGGCAATCAAGCCATGTCAATGATATGGAGCAGCGATGGGAATTTAGTGTATACCCAAACCAGTAGCAGCACAAATGGCGGAACTTGGCTTACTAAAATGGACCTAAGTGGTGACCCAATATGGACTGAGGCTTTTAGCGGAATGTACACACATAGCAATTGCGACAACAACGTAGCCGAAACGTCTGATGGTGGTTATATATTATCTGGTCAGAAAACCAACGACACCAGAGGAATGTTAATGAAGTTGGATAGCGATCGAGACATTGAATGGACCAAAGATTTTCAATCTGGAATAGTGGGTTCAGCCACTTCTGTAGTCGAGTCTGATAGTGGTGGTTTCTTAGCCTGCGGCTATAAAGTAGACGCAATTGGCATTCACGCTTATTTGTACCGAACAGATGAAAATGGCAACGTACAATGGGAAAAAGAGTATGAAAACGGACAGGCACAATCCATCATCAACACCTATGATGGCGGATATGCTTTTGCTGGCTATAAGGAAAACAAAAGCGGCAAACAGAAGTATTTTGTTGTGAAGATTGGTGGAGCTCAACCAATAGCGACAGGTATGATTCATGAAAAAGAATTCAAAGTTTATCCTACCATTTCTACCGGTATATTCAATATAAGATGTGCGGGCTGTTTTGGAGAAAATGTGTCGCTTATCGATTTATCTGGTCGTACCATAAAGCGCACTGTTTTAACCCAACAATTGAATCTAGGAAATTTAGAATCTGGCGCATATTACATTGTAAATCAAATTACCGGAGCTTCTAATTTTGTGGAAATCATCCGATAAGCCATGGAAAGCCTTTGGTCGAAAAATTAGACTTGTTCATCACTCGGATTCTGAGGCAATAGCCAACATCTACAACCATTACGTTGAACATACAATAGTCTCATTTGAACAAGTGCCAATTACGAGCATTGAAATGCTTAAGCGAATACAGAAAGTACTTGAATTTGGCCGATGGATTGTGGTTGAGTCAGAGGGGAAATTAATCGGTTATGCCTATTCTGACCTGTGGAACAACAGATGCTCTTATGAAAAAACACATGTAGTTTCCATTTACTTAAATCATACTATTACCGTCCAGGGAATTGGTAAAATGCTTTATCAGGATTTGATAAATGACCCAAAAAAAAACTGTTACCACACATTAATTGGTGGGGTTTCTTTGCCAAACGCGGCTAGTGTGGGTCTACACGAACACTTTGGTTTTAATCAAGTGGATCACTATCAGCAGGTTGTCTTCAAATTTGACAAATGGATTAATTTAGGATATTGGCAATTGTTTCTGGATTCCAACTAAATTTGATGGAGACAGAGTTTATGAAGTCAGAATTTCCAATTATTAATACAGGGAGGTTGATCCTAAGGCAACTAAACGATAATGACGTTGAGCCAATGGTTGAAATTTCTGCTTTTAAGCTTCCCGATCCCACTCCTGACCAGGCCGAAGAGTACATCCATAAAGCAAATGCTGATTTCATAAAAGGCACTAGCTGCATCTGGGGATTGGAGTCTAACGGTGAGCTGATAGGAACGATTGGCTTCTATAGAGGATTTACCAATAAAACGGGAGAAATTGGCTACGTAATGCGTGAAGACTATAAGCGTCAAGGATTTATGTCAGAAGCAATTCTGGCAATTCTTGAACACGGTTTTAGAACGCTTGAATTAAAAAAGATAACTGCCTACTCAGATTTGAGCAACACTGCTTCAGTTCGATTACTCGAAAAGCTTGGCTTCGAAAACACAAACTTCAAATTCGAGAAGTACAACATTTTCGAAATCAGAAGTGTGCGTTAGTCACTCATGCGACCGACCATACAGCTAACGTACGATTTTGCTTTAGCGCCTAAATTATTCTTACCCACAGCAGGATAACCCATTTTGGCAAGATCTCGCTCTATGGTCAATACCCCGAGTCCAAGGTTATTAGGCCTTGTTCCAAATCAATACTCACTCCATTTACACCTTTTTGATCCTTCAATTTTGCAGAAATGCTATTTCCGTATCCACCACACTTAATATTCTCGACCTGAATAGTTGATTGCGTATTCATAATTGATCCTTTTCCCAAAAAATCGATAATATATTTTTCGATTCAGATGACTATCTAATAATACAGAGCTGATAATAAACATTGACTCGACATTGGATAGCTCAAGCATAGAAGGTAGTTTCGACCTATGGGAAGACTGCACATATTTTACAATGAAAGAAGAACTTAAGTTTTTCCCAAAATACCTAGCCATACCTGCCCAGCGATCTCTTGCAAAAGAGGGAATTGCAAAGCTTTATGATCTATCTCGATTTACAAAGGCTGAAATAAAAGAGCTTCGAGGTATTGGCCCAGATAGCATGACCAAAATAAAAGAGGATATGTTTGAACAACAAATCTCTTTCAAGGTTGATAAGAGTGCCTATCAATAATAATTTGAAATGTGATGCGACAGAATCTTATTAGTGTGTTTAGAGATCTATTTTAACCCAAATCTATTGCTAAGACTTATTGGCAACCATTAACAACTCTAAATCATGCGGCACAAGCACATTTGTTGCATGCTTATCAATAAAGACTTGGTAGAAATCTGGTAGGGAAGTTCAGTCGATCTAACCGAACCCTATGATTACCGCCAAAC
>CALKOP010000225.1 GCA_938091155.1 uncultured Flavobacteriales bacterium
CTGACTTGTATCTGAAAGGAGATACAATACAAGTAGCGGTAAAAATATTCACTCATGACCTAGAGGAAACGCTTAAAGAAACGACAGGTGTAGCTATATTCTTAGATAACACCCGCGATAAGGCCGGGGCATTTAAGATTATCAGAAGTTATTGTGAACCTCGACTTTCCATTTCAAACGCGTCAAAAAACTATCGAACACAATGGATAGGTCACGAATATGAAGATGATGTAACATGGATTTATGCATACGCTATAAAAGATCCCGAAGCCTCTATCATTTCAATTAAAAACACCTTGTTGCAACACGGACATCATCCACAACACAATATGGTTCATTTGAATCAAGGGGAGGAAATAGAATCTAAAATTTGCACCACAGAAAGACCCGAAGTACATTTTAGCTTAAACTAAAAAGGCGAACCCATCGGACTCGCCTTTTATTCTCAATAATTATTTTCAAACTAGCTCCCCCTCTGCGACCCACCAGCTTTTCGAGGTGCTGATGCTCCAGATGATTTAGCCTTTTGCGCGGCTTTTGGGGCCGGTTTTGGCGCTGCCTTCTTAGCTACCTTTTTCGGTTTAACTTTTTTCGGTTTATCCTCTCCAGATTCATTCGACTCTGCCTCTTTTTCCTCAACAGCAGCAGGATCATAAGCTTTATGCTCAATAAGTGTGTTGTACCATTTCAAGACCTTTACCATGTCACTGACATAAACTCGCTCAGGATCATAGTTTGGAAGAATTCCTTCGAAATATGCTTCGATCTCCTTATTGTCACTTTTATGGTCAAGGCAATTCTTTGCACCTTCTTTCTCGAAAATAGCTTTGAATACATCATTAAGAGGAACTTCCTCTTCTGCGGTGTATATGCTTATTTCTTCCAAGGCACTCACCTTTGCCGATCCATGCACCGGAAATCGCTTTCCATCTGCCACACCCTCCACGATTATTCCGTTCTTCATTTGGCCAACCAATCTATATAGACCTGGTTTACCTGAAACTGATAGTATTTGTTCTAACGCCATATTTATCTAAAAAGATGGGCAAAAATAGTCTTATTCTGAAACGCTCAATCGTGGATGTAGTTCATCGGAATTGTTCGATTTATTTCATCACCATGAATTCGTAAAAAGTACGAACCACTTGGTAAATTAGGAATTTGTAAGACTTGAAAGTTTGGACCTGCATAATAATTTAATTCACCAAATCTATATACCAATTGACCATCGACACCATAAAGGTCAATATTCAGACTGATTGATTTTTGCAATGAGAACTCTACTCTAAGATCTCCACGAGTAGGATTTGGAGAGATATGAATTGACTGAATTGGAACTAAAATATCATCGCCAGGTAAAAATCCATTATATCGCTTAAAGGCAGAATCACTTTGAGCTATCATTTCTTGGGTGTTTTTGGTAGCTAAAAACGCAAATGCAAAAGTTGCTGAATCATCTTTTGCCAATACAACACTTCCGGTTGAAATAACCTGGCTTACATCAACACCATTGTTAGATTGCCCAATGTTTAATTGATTGTGAGTCAATGCATACCACTTTTCTTCTGAAGAAAAACCATCATCTCTTAAATTGATGTTTTCATTGTCAATTTGAGCATTATCAATCATAAAACTGTAAAATGGCAGATTAGCATTCAATTGAACGATACCTCCAGAATAAGGCACATCAGAGGCTGAATAAACAAACCCAAGTCGCTTGCTGTATAGGGTTTCGCCACGATTCTCCGCTGCATTTAAAACATCCCAATCGGCATACATGCCTAAATATAGATCCTTCAAATTTCTGTCACTTACATTTTTAATGGTGTATTCAACGACTACATAATTTCGATGACCTTTATCATCAAAGGCCCAAGTTTTTTGGTTAATCTCTAATCCAATCTCATCTTCTATTGCTGAAGTGTCATTGAATCGACCTGATGCCAAGAAAGCTTCTCCATTTGATATCGGAATTTTTTCAATCACCGAAACGGGCCAAAAATCTCGGTCTGTATATTGTTCTCCACGAACCCGATCCGCAACCTTGGTATACCCATATGCCTCGCTACCTATAAGTAAACCAGCCTCATACAATAAATTTCCTTCGTTTTCCAGCTGCATACCAAGACCAGCTGTTCTTGAATTATTCGCGTAACCTATATGTCCGCTGCTGCTTATTGTGGTTGAAACATCATTGACAGCAATGTTCACAAAATCTGGATTTATCAAAACACGCAGGTGCTCGACCTTTCTATAATCTCCTGTTGTTATATCAAGTCTAAGGTCGATAATTTCGTTGTATACATTTTTGCTTGCAATTTCAAATAGAAATGGATCGTTCATGTTATTTGCTCGCTCATTTTGTGCCAACGATGGAAATATTTTGACACTATCCTTAAGTATTGCCTGATCATTGAGCAGCGACAAATTAACCGTCACTGGGCCAGTAGATTCAAAATAATTGACTAATTCAATTCCAAGAGCCACCACATCTCCAACAACATATACTTCATCATCGTTGTCGGTAATCTCAAAGTTCTCCAAACCTAGACTTATAGATACAATAGAATCCAGTGCCGCCCTGATATTTAGCAACCCGGCACCCAAACGATGAGCATATTGAGAATTGAGATTTAAGCTATCAATATTGGTTGCCGTTTCCATCAATTGCGCCTTTAGTTGCGCTGGCGGCATAGTCCCAAAGTGATCTAACACTAATGCCGCTGCTCCAGCGACAATAGGAGACGACATGGATGTGCCATTATCATAATCATAGGTACCATTTTGAGTACTAAAAACCACTTGACCTGGGGCTGCGATATCCATCGCGTAGTAAAAGCTACTAAACGTTGCTTTGTTTGTTAATGAATCTGTTGCGGATACCGCCATGGTCTCCTTGAAAGCAGCAGGATAAAAATCATAGTCATTGTTATTATTACCGCCTCCACACACTATTAATTTCCCTCTTTCGGTCGCAAATTTGACAACATCATGACCGAGTTGTGTGTAATCTGTGCTACCCCATGAACAATTAATGACATCTGCGTCCATCATTACGGCATATTCAATTCCTTCATAACCGTGTGTTAACTCTAATTGGTTACCTGCTTTAATGGCGAGAATTTTACATCGATTTCCAGATCCAGCAACACCTATTCCATTATTGGTAGTTGCACCAGAAAGACCTGCCACGTGAGTCCCATGAGACCAGCTTAATTCATCAGGGTCATTATTGTTATCATAGAAATTCCACCCCCGAAAATCGTCTACATATCCATTTTCATCATTATCTAATCCATCAATTGGATCTTCCAAATTCAATTCAATAGCATCGACTAGATCAGGATGATCCCAATCTACTCCAGTATCTATAATGGCCACGCTTTTATTATCAGAGCCCTCGCTGATGTCCCATGCTTGAAAAGCATTTATAGCTACCAAGTGCCATTGCTTGTGAAGCAAAGCATCATCTGGAACGCCTAATGTTTGAGCGATAAAGGCTGGTTCAGCATAAGCCAAAAAGCCAGTTGTTTCTAACCATTCTGAAGCTTTTATAGGTGAAAATTCCGTATCGAAGTATACATTGTAAATGAGTGATAGATCAATTGTCAAATTTGAAGCAAGACGCGATTCACTCAGAGGTTTTTGATAGGGAAATTTCTTTTCAATCCTACTGATTTTTATATTCTCAAAAACCATTTCTATCTCAGGAATTTCAATTGCGTTCGAGCTGCACGCATTTCTAAATTCCTCGCTAACCTTCAATACTAGCTTACCCGATTGAAATCGCTGTTGCGATAACATGGGAAGTGTAGCTAATACAAATCCTATCAACAGCAATAATCTCAACATTAATTCTTGACTAATTTCTGGAAGTAATCCACAGAATCGGTTTTTAGCCGCAGTACATAAAGATCAATGGGCGCTTTAGCGTTTATTGAAATAAGCTGGGCATTTGTAATCTGCACTAAAATTAGCGCTAGAATAAGAAGCGAAATATATTTTATAACAAACATGGGATATCCTCTATAGAGACGAAGTTCATTGTTTCGGGTTGGAACTGAAAATACATATGCTCCAAACCATTTGTTAATGCCAAATATTTGGGTTTCAAAATGGACGCATATGTCATTGTTTGATCGTAAACGGATTGATCTAATGTTACATTTGAGGCCTTACACTCAACAATGAGATAAACCAAATTGTTTCGATCTATCACACTTATATCAGGCCTTTTAGATAATTGACCATATTTAATCTCAGACTCTAACATCAGCCGTGTTTCAGGAATCGACTTATGACTTACAAGGTAATTGGCAAAATGCTGCCTAACCCATTCTTCCGGAGTAAGGATTACAAATTTTTTACGAAAACAATCAAAGATTTGAATCTGTTTGTTTTCACTTCTAACTTTGGCCTCGTAAGGAGGCAATTTGAGCGGAGGGAATTTGTTGCGATCTATCAAGGACTCAATTAGGTTTATCAATGGCGAATGTAAAGCAGTATCAGGACATTTTAGTTACTCTCAAAAAAGGAGAGTATCACCCGATGTACCTACTGCATGGTGAAGAACCTTATTATATTGATAAAATCAGCAAATACATCGAAGAGCATGTTTTAGAAGAACATGAAAGGGATTTTAATCTCAACGTTTTTTATGGCCGTGACCTAAATAAAGACCGTTTGCTTGAAACCGCACGCAGGTTTCCAATGATGGCACAACGACAAGTGGTGATAGTCCGTGAAGCGCAAGATTTTATTGGTCGCTGGGCAGATTTGCTGAGCTATTTTGACAACCCCATGTTATCCACCATTCTGGTGATTGATATGAAATACAAAGTTGCCGATGCAAAAACCAAGTGGTATAAAGCCATAAACAAGTCAGGTGTAGTTTTTGCCTCTACCAAACATTATGACAATGAGCTGCCCGAGGTGATCAGCAGTTTTGTGCGTCAGATGAAATATCGAATCAATACGCGCGCTGCGCACATGATGGCTGAATATTTAGGCAACGATCTTGAAAAGATAGAGATGGAGCTTGGTAAGTTAAGTATTACCGTTCCCCTATCCAGGGAAATCAGTGCTGACGATGTGCATAGACTCATTGGTATTAGTAAAGATTATAACGTCTTCGAATACATAAATGCACTAACCGCTAAGGACTCATTTAAGAGTTACAAGATTGCTCAGTTTTTAGGGAAAAATGAGAAAAACAATTCTTTTTTAATGATCCTAAACAATCTATTTAGTCACTTCAGTAAGGTTATGATTTATCAAAGTATGAAGTCGAAGGATCCTCAAACAACGATGAGAGCTTTAGGATTGAGAAGCCCATTTGCCGTTAAATCCATTGCTGCTACGAGTACCCTGTTCACACAAAGAAAAGTGGCAGAAGTTATTCGATTAATTCGAGATTATGACGCTCGATTTAAGGGAGTGAATGCAGGCTATTCTGAGTCCTCGGCAGAGTTACTCAAGGAGCTTACCTACAAAATATTGAACTAGCCGCCTATATTGATCCAAACCAGCTTTTTAGTCTCAAAAAACGGATCTTCAAACCAATCATCTAAATACCAATATCGGTGTGTGCCCCCTATTTCGTCTAATTCACTCTGAAAATCGCCTCCCTTAATATATAAAAGCCCATTTGGTAATTCAGCATTTTGACCCTTTCTGATTTTTCCTTTTAACCATCCATGCATCACCGGCAAAGGTTTAACAGCGCGACTCACAACAAAATCAAATTGTTGAGGCACTTCCTCCATTCTAGAGATTATTCCTTTTGCATTTTTGATTTCAAGATGATCTAGCATGGAATTTACAACCTTGATTTTTTTTCCAATTGAATCGATCAGTGTGAATTGAACATTTGGAAAAATAATAGAAAGAGGAATCCCTGGAAGTCCACCACCAGTGCCAACATCAGCAACTTGCATTCCATCCACAAACTTAATGGCCTTGGCTATCGACAACGAATGTAAGATGTGCCTTATCCAGATGTGTTCCGCGTCCTTTCTAGAAACAAGGTTTATCATGCTATTTGTTTCGAGGAAAACATCTACAAACCGCTCTAACCGTTGCAATTGCGCATCTGACAACCAGTCCAGATGATGCTTAATCAAGTCGATACCCTTCACTAAAACTTGTCTTTTGTGTTTTTCAATATTTCGAACATAAGATCTCTTGCGCGAAAAAGTTGTGCCTTAACTGTTCCAAGGGGAAGATCCAAGTCCGATGATATTTCATCATAGCTCATTTCCTGGAAATATCGCATTTCTGCCAATTGCCTATACTTTGGTTTTAGTTGTTCAACAATCCGATGCATTTCCTCTATTCGCTGGCTCTTCATCAACTTCTCCTCAGGATTTAATCCTTCAAACTCTAGATCAATTGCCCCATCATTATCTGTGGCATATCCAGAGTCTAGGCTTATCGTTTTAACAAGTCTCTTTTTACGCAAAAAGTCAATGCAGTTATTAGATGCTATCTTAAACAACCATGTGCTCAAGGCATAATCAGGGCTGCACTGAGCACGTCTTTTAAATGCTTTTCCAAAAGCTTCCACAGTCAGGTCTTCTGCATCATCATTATTAGCAATCATCTTTTTCATCATGAAAAAAACACTCTCATGATACAAAGACATAAGCTCAGTGTAGGCGCGCTGGTCACCGCCTATCGCCCGACCTACAAGCTTAAGGTCACGCTTAGCACTATCACTTATTTTTTTCGATTCCATTCTTGTGATTGCCATAGTTGGCTGACGACCGAAAATAATGGATTCAATAAGGACAAAACAGGGTCGAGCAGAATTTCTCTGGAACTTACTGATTTATAATGCATTATGGATTGCATTTTCAGAATTGAAGCCGTGTAAATAAAGAAACGAATGAGGATTAGTAGAGATAATAATGGAAAAAGGTCAAAATTTTGACTAATGCCTAAGTATCCGAATCCAACAATGGAAATAAGGTCAGTAAACTCAATAATTATCAATGCAATAAGTGCCCAAACTGAATAATTTTTCCCAGCCCCTAAATGCCTTTTTTTCTGAATTAACCAATCACGCCAAGTATTTGGGGCTTGCGAAACAGTAGAAGCTTGAAGCACCACTTCACATTGAGAGTAATCTGGAACAGATTGCACAAAAAGGTCGTCATCTCCGCTGCTAATATGATCGTGCCTTGCAAAGCCACCCACGTTTTCAAATAACGATTTTGTGTATGCCATTGATCTTCCTACCGCCATATATGGGTGGAATAAAACGGCCGAAGTCAAATACCTTAGCGCAATGCGCATCGCCCCAAGTCGGTACATTACATTAACGAGTCTATTTTCTTTTTCAAATAATCCAAAACCAATAACCATTTGTTTTCCGTTAGCAAATGATTCTCCGAAACACTTCAACCAATGTATTGAAGCTGGAGTGCAATCGGCATCTGTAAAAACCAAATAATCAAAATTGGCAGATTTTATTCCCGTTGCTATTGCATTTTTTTTCCCAGGAAAATGAGTCTGTTTATTCGCATCAATTATTTTTAATCTTAGATATTTGGCAAGCAGAGGCGCCATCAACTCTCTTGTATTATCGGTGCTTCTATCATCGATTACAATTACCTCAAAATTTGAATAATCCTGTTCTAGGACTTTAGGCAGATTGGAAACTAAGTTTTCACCTTCATTTCTAGCTGCAATTAAGATTGAAAGTGACGGCAACTCACTCGTGTCATTAAGCTGCTGAGCTTTCCTACGCGAAAGTCTTTTTACGGACACGAAACTCAGAAAAGACAGCACCATTTGAAAAATCGCGGATAGAAATATCAAAAAGATCAGGAGCTTATCCAAAAATCAAGTAATAGGCAATTGCAGATAAAATTACCGCTATGTATAAAACATTTCTGTTAGAGGAAGCAGCCATTTTTTTATTCTGGTTTGCGCGC
>CALKOP010000226.1 GCA_938091155.1 uncultured Flavobacteriales bacterium
TCAGGATCTACGGCATGTTCAGAAATAAACTCTAGGTGATCTTTGTAAAAAACCATCAATTCGGTAGGCAGTGTAAACACCGCTAATCGATTAATGGATTTATGCCCATAAAAACCCCAGCAATAGAGGTTTAAGGGTGCCACACAAAGCAACACAACAACCAGTATTTTAAAAGCTTTCTGCACGATTCGAAAATAGGAATATGTACTCTGCTATTCCCTTACAAAGACAGATTTAACGAAACAGTAAGTTACGATATAAGCCTATTTCAACTTCAAAAATGGGAATCGAGTAACCTTGGTGGATAGCGATTTGTTACGAATGATGATTCGCACTTCTGTATCTACCGCGCTGAATTCCTTTTTCACATAACCCATAGCAACGGCCTTGTCCATTGAAGGTGACTTTGTACCACTGGTGATGTGACCAATATTGTTTCCTTCCAAATCTTGAATTTCATATCCCTGACGTGGAATAGGTCCTTTTTCAATTTCATGGAAACCAACTAATTTTCGTGTAACACCCGCTTCCATTTGAGCTTTTAAGGCTTCTGAATTGGTGAAGTCTTTGGTGTACTTGGTAATCCAACCCAGTCCAGCTTCGTGCGGTGAAGTAGTGTCGTCAATATCATTGCCATACAAGCAGAATCCCATTTCCATACGCAGCGTATCTCGTGCACCAAGTCCTGCAGGCATGATGTTCACGTCTTTTCCAGCTTCGAAAACAGCATCCCAAATTTGATCGGCTACATCGTTGGTGAAATAGACTTCGTATCCGCCAGATCCTGTGTAACCGGTTGTGGCGACAATCACATTATCCACGCCAGCAAACTTACCCACCTGAACGGTGTAATATTCCATATCAGCAATGTTCATATCCGTTAACGAACGGATGGCCTCTGTTGCTTTTGGTCCTTGAATAGCCAACAAAGAATAGTTGTCAGAACGGTCGGTCATTTCCACATTGGCTGTATTGAATTTTGAAATCCAATTCCAGTCCTTTTCCATGTTGGAAGCATTCACCACCAGCATGTAATCTTCTTCACCCAAGCAGTAAATCAGTAAATCGTCTACGATTCCACCCGTTTCATTTGGCATGCAGGAGTACTGCACCTTTCCGGGAGTGAGCTTTGAGGCATCATTTGTACTGACTCGTTGAATCAGATCAAGAGCGCCTGCACCTTTCAGAAAAAATTCGCCCATGTGGCTGACGTCAAACACCCCTACTCCATTTCTCACGTTTAGGTGCTCTTCACCCAGGTTGGAATACTGCACAGGCATATCATATCCTGCAAAAGGAACCATTTTAGCGCCTAGCGCAACGTGCTTATCGTAAAGTGCTGTTTTCTTGCTCATGCCTTTTTGTTTTTCTTCTGTTTCAGACTCATTACCTAGCTCAGAAGGCCATTGATTGAGTTCAAATTAAGGTCGGCAAACGTAAACTTTTCAGTGCAAATTTTCTAGCATCAAAAGCAGCTTTCCTTGCGCTGATTCTACAGAATAGCGTTGCTCTATGGTTTTACGTCCCTCTGCTCCTATTTTCTCACGAAGCGCGGAAGAGTCAATCAACTGAGAAAGGCAATGAAACCATTCTTCGGTAGTCTCCGCTAAAAGGCCATTTACAGCGTGTTCTATGATTTCAGGATTGACACCAACGGGCGACATTACCGTAGGCTTACTCAAACTCATGTACTGAATGCCTTTGAATCCACATTTGCCCCTGGCCCAATCATCATCTGGTAACGGCATCATTCCAATATCTATCCGATCTAGATTTTCAACTTCACGATCTTTGCTCCACGGGATGGTTTCAACATCCAAACCATCTATTTCAATTTTCCGCTCGGTAACCGCCACAAAACGAATCTTCTCTGCATATTTTTCCTTCAGTTTTCTCAGCCAAGGTTCGGCCAATAAAAAGTGTTTGTTGGTTGTTTGCGAGCCACTCCAACCAATGGTAATGGGCCCTTGAGCAATTCGATGCTGGGTTTTATAATAATCTGTATCAATTACGGTAGGCAACACCTTCACATTTGAATTGTGCTGAGAGGCGTAATCTGCCAAGTAACTGTTACCAGCTATGATTAAGTCCGACAAGGCAATAATCTTCTTTGTCTTGGAGGGATCTTTTAGCCAACTCAGATTTTTGTTTCCTTCTGAAATATCGAGCATCCAAATGGCATCATCAAAGTCGAATACCACTTTGGCTTTCGTTTTTGCAAAGCGATGCTCAAAAAAGGTGGATCCCGTTACAAAAGTCTCTCGCTGAATGAATATCACATCATATTGATCAGCTTTGGCGATATCGCTCATTCGACCCAAAAAACCCTTAATTACTACTTTGGCTTTTTTCCAATAGGCACCTGGCGTATAAAAAGCTTTATCGCCATTCTCGTCAAGCACATGCGCATAGTCGCATTGCCAGCCGTTGGCTTCCAAAAAAGGCACAAACTGTTCGTAGCGAAAGCGCTGAGAAGGTGAACGACCGGGTCGATGCAATGCAACAAATAAGAGTCGTTTTCCTGAATCCATGCGCGGCAAATTTATCGGATTAGCCATTGCAATTTATCCTTAAACCAAAAGTGGGTCTCTGCGCATCCAACCTGTTAAAGAAATTCGAGCTTGGTTAGCCACAAGTACTTCGTGTTCAACAGCATCGCTTCTGAAAATGACCAACCTACCCATCAGCGGAGCATAATCCGTAAACAAGCCATTCGAATTATAAACCCTCAATTCTCCACCATGACACTCGACCCATTGGTCATTAAGATATAGTATCACTGAAAAAATCCGATTCGAAGCACCTTGAAACTAATCTAAATGTTTGGCGTAAAAAGCACCCTTTGGATAGACCGCAAAATGCGCCTCTGTCCGTTCCAGGTGAATCCTAAAGTAATTACTCAAATACACTCGCAATTCATCCATTACCTCCCAGTAGGTTGTTTGCGCCTTAGTAGCCGCTTTTGCATCCAACCATTTCACCCGATCTCCTCGAATTTCTTCTATTTGATTTTTCACCAAACCCCTACCAATGGACGCCGGTTTGAACCTGCCTTCTTCATATTCTTCCAGCGCCTCAACCCTCAGTTGGTCCAGAATAGTGTTGTCAAGAAAACGATCCGTTAACGAAAATCCATGGGTGTCTAATTGCAATGCAACTGGCTCAAAAATCGGATGTATCAAGTATTTGCTTTCATTGCTTAAAGTGACAGTAAAAAGCGGATCAAATAACCATTGGTTTCATAATTATTTACACTTCGCTAAAATGATGCAGATGGTAATTCTTTCTTTGTAAAATGAGCGATTCCATACTTCCGATAATATCCATATTAATGCCTGTAAAAAATGCGGGTCCGTGGTTAGAAGAATGCCTTCAATCCATACAGAAGCAAAGCTTTGTCAATTGGGAACTGATTGCGGTAAACGATGGTTCCAAAGACAATTCTATAGAAATACTGATGGATTTTAGCTCACGCGATGTGCGTATTCAAGTGTTGGAAAACCCTGGAAGCGGCATTGTGGATGCCCTTAGCCAAGCACTAAGCAAAAGCACGGGCACATTTATTTCTCGCATGGATGCCGATGATGTAATGCCAGCGGAAAAACTGCAGCTTTTTTATGATGCCATTCAGAAACAGCCAGGTGCAATTGTTACCGGCAAGGTGAAGTACTTCGCCAAGGCTGAAGTTTCTAAAGGTTATCTGGAATATGAGCATTGGCTGAACGAGCGCTGTGAAGCAAAGGATCATTGGCTTTGGATTTACCGCGAATGCGTAATAGCCAGTGCCAATTGGTTAGCGCCAAAAGAGGCCGTAACTTTTGATAAAGATATGTACCCAGAAGATTACCATCTGATATTGAAATGGTATGCAGAGCAGCGTCAAGTAGCATCAGTGTGTGAGGTCACGCATTTGTGGCGAGAACACCCCAAACGTACTTCCAGAAATTCGAAGCACTACCAACAGGATGCCTTTTTCGAATTAAAGCTTCAGCATTTCTTAGAAACGGACCGAGATGAGAATCGCTCGCTCATGGTCATGGGTAAAAACCAAAAGGCCAAGCTCATTCAGCGCTTTTTGAAAAAGCGGAATATCGAATACATCGCTGTTGACTTAGAGCATCTCTATCGATTTGCCGAAGTGGAGAACCCACAGATTCTGTCTGGCGTATTTCCAGATTCGCTGGTGCGCGATGGCATTGTAGATCTACTAGCTGGTTTTGGATTGGAGATGGGTCGCGATTGGTGGTGGCTTTAGATTATAATCAATACTCAACACACAATAATCAATAATCAGCAAACTCTAAAACGCGGGAAATTCGAAAGCCAATATTCGATCGTAATTACATTAAGATTGTATCCTAATTATACCTTCACCAATCTAAAACCAAAGTTATGACAGGATTCGAACTTATTACTTAAAACTCTGATAAACAAATCTTTAATTTTTTTTCTGTTCATTTTGTTTTTGGTTTATTTTTCCTACTCTGTTAAAAAGTCCTTTCGGATTTCACCTGTCAAATTTATTGTTTTTTATTTTTATGTCGTCTTTTTACCATTAAACGCTAACTTA
>CALKOP010000227.1 GCA_938091155.1 uncultured Flavobacteriales bacterium
CTTTAAGTTCTAAAATTAGGTTTGGCCAGATATACCATCGTTCGAGGATGTTTATATTGACTTTGATATGGCTAGAGTCAATTGGGTTAAAGGAGATGTCTATGAAGTTAGTAAGACCTGTATTTGTGATATTTCGAGTAATATCTTTCCTAAGTGCTTCTTGATTAGATAAATCTACTGTATCACCTATTTTTAGTGGACACTCTCTTAAAATGACGAAGTCTTTTGTTCGTTGATTTCCGGAAACTGTGATATCAGTAACCACGAGTTTTTGAGCAATGTTAGTTCGCCAAGCGAAGAGACATAAAATCACTATCAAAAACTTGGCAAGATTCAAAGTGCTAGATGTTCATATATTTCATGAACGAATCGAAGCGATCGCGTAAATCAACACCTGCGTCAGAGCTTTGATTAAAAAATGTGATCACATACTCATGTCGTTGTAAGGATGCAATAATGGAAGCGATATCAATATTATTCACTTTAATTGTCAACTGAATTTTTGTTGAATCAGGATGGGAAGTGACGAAGGTTCCAAGAATTTTTGTGTCGTTTTCTTCAATAATACTTGATATGTGTGCAAGCGAATAGTCGTTATAGTTCAACTCTAAAACGATGATTCCGCCAGGGCCATTCGCAACTGGCATATCCGCAATAATATTCATGAGTTGAGCTATGGTTATTGCTCCAATATACTGCTCGTGTTCATTCAGGACCGGAATGATACTTAATTGATGGTCATTAACAACTTTCACTACCTCGAAAATGTGCTGACTTTGTTTTACATATACTGGATTAAACATTTCCTTATGCTTTGACAGGCTCTCGCCTATATCAGTTATGCTTAGTATATCATTTTCGGAAATGGTGCCTAAATACTGTTGGTTTTCTACTACACATAAGTTTTTAACCTTAAAATCGTCCATCCAATTTAAGGCAGTTTCACCTGTGTCAGAAGGCTTAAGGGGTGGGATATTATCGACAATTAATTCTTCAGCTAACATTTTTTGATTCTATCAGTCTTTTTATAGACGGCTATTTGCATTCATTTGCAAGCAAACCTACGTGATTTTTATGGGGACAATGTTGTAATAACCTTGTTGCCTTTGATATTAATAAGAGGACGATACTTGCAAAAGTGACTCACTTAATGGTTAACGAATATGACAAAGCTTAGCGTAAATATTAATAAGATAGCAACCATCAGAAATGCACGTGGTGGAAATACTCCAGATTTAGTGGCTGCTGCAGTGAAAATTGAAGCGTTTGGTGGCGAAGGCATCACGGTTCACCCCAGACCTGATGAACGGCATATCAGATTCCAAGATGTTTATGATTTAAAAAAGGTCGTTAAGACTGAGTTGAATGTGGAGGGTTATCCAAGTCGAGAATGGTTAGACTTAGTAATTTCTGTCAAAGCTGATCAGGCTACGTTGGTTCCAGACGCGCCTGAAGCCATTACTAGTAGTTCAGGTTGGGATACAATCAACCATAAGTCAATGCTCGCTGAAGTCATAGCCGAATTAAATGCTCATGGAATTCGAACATCCATTTTCACATCGACAGACAGTGCATTAATTGAAGGTGCTAAGCTGGTTGGTTCTAATAGAATTGAGCTATACACTGAGCCATATGCCGCGGACTTTTTGAAGGACAGAAAAAGTGCCAGAAATCCATTTGTTTTAGCATCGGAATACGCAGCGTCTATTGGCTTGGGAGTAAATGCCGGTCATGATTTAAGTCTTCAAAATCTTGAATACTTTGCAGACGGGTTACCAGCATTGGATGAGGTGTCAATTGGACATGCACTAATTAGTGATGCTCTCTATTTTGGTCTAGAAAACACAATACAGATGTATTTAAGCAAGTTGAAATGATTCTAAACTATAAAATCCTTGGATCTGGAAAGCCAATCATCATCATGCACGGATTAATGGGAATGCTAGACAATTGGCTGGCTCCAGCGCGTTTATTGGAGGATGACTTTCAGTGCATTTTAGTGGATATGAGAAACCACGGACATTCGCCAAAAAGCATGGAACATAACTATTCGGTTATGGTAGACGATGTAATTCATTTAATGGATCATTTGAATCTAAATGAGGCAATTATCCTCGGGCATTCCATGGGAGGTAAAGTGGCAATAAAATTGGCCCAAGAGCATCCTAATCGAGTTTCTAAACTAATCGTAGCAGATATAGGCCCAAAGTTTTATCCTGTGCATCACCAAGATGTGCTTGCCGCCCTGCGAGAAGTACCTGTGGAAAAATTGGATCTTAGAACGGAAGCTGAATCATATATGTTGAAGCATTTGAGTGAACCTAATGTGCGACAATTTTTAATGAAAAGCTTGTACCGTCCTGAAAGAGGAAGTTTTGGTTGGCGTTTTAATTTGGATGCAATTGAACAAAACATTGAACAAGTAGGAAAGGCTCTCGAAGAGTTAGATTTTGAAGGAGAGACCCTATTCATTCGTGGGGGGAACTCAAACTATATATTGGATGAGGACTGGCCAGACATCAAGCTACTATTTCCAAATGCATATCTGGCTACCATTGACGGGGCAGGCCATTGGCTTCATGCTGAAAAATCTAATGAATTTGTTGATGCCGTAAAAGACTTTTTATCCTAGTGAGTTACAAATATTTGTTTGAATTGCTTTGAATTACTGTCTTCTGAAATTTCCACAATGTATGTTCCCGTAGAAAGCTGGCCTACTTGTATTAGGTCACCGTTTTGAATATAACCTCTCAAAACAACCGACCCATCAATATTCAATACTCGATAGTGATATAAATTGTTTGATTCAGTAGCAAACTGAACTGCATCATTTGTTGGAATAGGACCGATGCTCCAATTAGGAAACGATTCAATTTTTGGACCCATTGAAGTGGTAGAATCAGCAACTGTGTCAGTTGGTACAGAGATGTAAATTCCAGCAGCTTTCAGACAATTGGTGTCAGGTTCTAAGATATAGGCCTTGTTTTTAAAATCAATGTAGCAGGCCCAGTGAGCACTGTCTACAAATGGATTTCTATTTCCTTGCAGAGAGTCAACATAGTCGTTTCTTGATCGCTCAAATTCCGATGGTAGATCATTTAAGTGCCATTGGAGTAATGCTCCAAATTTTTGATTCGGTCCGTTTGCTTGCAATTGGCCTTGGTTCCATCCATATGCGGTCATCATATACATAATGGCTCTGGCAGCATCACCTTTATGCGCATCTCGGGGTTCATATACTGAATTTCCATTGGCATCTGTTCCAGCCTTTCCATCTCCATAAGAACTGGTTACGTTACTCACATTGCCAAGAGGTCGGTTACTTCGTTGACTATTTGCCGTGGCAATTGTTGGGAAAAGATGGTGTAAATCTTGATATTCTGGTGTTCCTGAGTTTCCAACGGAAGGCATCCAACTTACAGGGAAAGTGTGTTCACGATTCATGTTAGTACTCGACCAATCGAAAGGTGGCGTATAAACAACAATTTCACTGCTATAAACACCCGTAATAGATTCTTGTGCAGCTGAGGTATCTCGTCCATATAAACCTGGAATCATGTCTTCATCATAGTTGCTGTAAAACCTAACCTGATGATCATTGATTAGGTCATTAATGTCACTGACAAATGAAGTGGAATTTTCATCAATTCCTTGCCAATATGAAGGGTCATCCATTGATGCAATGGGTGTGGTAATTGTGGTCTCTAATGGATCATTAGTACGGTAGTTTATTAAACTCCCACTACCATTATATGCGAAGACGCTAATGTGATATACTGTTTCAGCTTCGGCCGAACGAATGCGATAGGAGAGATTAGGACCTATTCCCACCACTTTACTTGTGCCGATTCCCTCGCCTAAGGAATAAACTACACCATCTATTGGAGCATCAGTGACGGCTTGGCCTTTTCGTATTAATGTCAAATAACCATCTGATCCAATATTTTCAAACGTACCATTCACACGCCAAGTTCTCAAATAAGAGGTAGATGCACTTCCTGGATTTTCGTTAGGTTCAGATGCCGAGAGCCCACCAACACCATTTAAATTGATCACATACGGGTCTTCATTAGCATCGTTGTTTGGTATGGAGATGTGCCCAATTCTATTTCCTTGAGCTGATGGAGTAAACTCAATTATCAAGGTGTCTGAGTTTCCTGAGCCGATGGAACTTGGATTTGTTGTTATTAAATAATCAGAACTTGCTGTACCCGAAATAGTAGCGGATCCAATTATCAAGGCATTTGCGGTGCCTAGATTCTCGATTCCAAGTTTCACTTCAAATGTTGCACTAAGAGCTTCAGCGAATGAGATACTCGTACTATTTGGAACGTTATTCCCGTTAAATACGATATTCATTTCTTGCTCGGAAGTAATGTTCTCCGTGATTTCTACATTGTCTAACCCAACATTTGTTCCTGATACTTTATTGGAAAGTCTAAATCTGATATATCTCGAATCGACATCAGGAGTTGAAGTATATTGAGTCCACGAGCTTCCGAAGCTGTTGCTGCTATATGTAGTAACTGTATTCCAATTACTGCCATCCTCTGATTCTTCGACTAAAAACGTGCCCATGAATGAACTGGTTCCAAAGCTTTTTATGTAATAGCTTACAGATCCGGGTTCGTCATAAAAGTGTATCTCAACTTGATGATTTGTAGATTGTAGTTTTCCTGCCCTACTAGTGCCGCCAGATAAGTCTTGCAGCCCAGTTGAATAATTTGCCGTAGTGTTAGTTATCCAACCTGCTGGCATTGTTGCAGGTGAGGTGGCAAAATCAAAGGAGGTGGATAAAGTCGTTTGAGCCATCAACAATGTCGAATAGAATGAAAGAGCCGCGAGTAGAACGTGTTTAATTACCATATTTTTAGTTGGGATGATCGATTTTTTTTTGGCATTGAATAATAGCATATCTATTACTGCTTGCAATTGTAATCTATTAAGAATAAAATATCCGTGACCTATATCGCCTAGTAGCCAAATATCAGATGCAATAAAGCTTAGATTGTTAGTTATGGCTATTCATGTTATGTATTTGTGGTTTTTAAACCGTATTGTGATAACGTGCTTAGCATGCTTAGTGAATATTTTTTGTGCAAAATCAAAGGCTGTGGTCTAATCAAAATCTATAGTTAGTTTAAAGCGAAGTAGTCTGCCATTGCCACGATCTGCAACATATACTATTTGATCAAGATAGGCTACAGCACTAGGATTATTGAATTGTGTAGCTTCTTGACCCGTTCCGCCAAAAGAAGAGATGATGTTTTTAGTTTCGGATGATCCAGGTGGTGGGTTTATTCCTTCTCTGCCAGTGGCTGTAAATTGATAGAGAGAGTCAGATTCGCTATCCAATACAAGTAGATAGTTTGTTCCATCACCTGTAAAAGTCATGTCGACAGGATTTTTAAATCGTCCGGGTCGATATAAAAAATCATTCGCCTTTGATGTATCGCTGAAATCTAACAATTGAACATTGAATGAAGATCCGAATTCGCTTTCGTTGAATTCGATTGATTGAACTTTAATGGGAGCAGAAGGATCCGTCATAGCCACAAAGAAGTTTCTGCTTTCATTTACACTTGGACTTTGTGGTGGCTTGGCGTATGAGACAACGCAACTTGGCGACTTGAAATAACCCCTAAAAAATCCAATATCAGTCGAGACAAAGACATTTGAAACATACTCGTCCGACTCATTGAATAGTACGATTCCGTCATCTGGTCCGCCAACCTGATTTTCATTTTCTCGAGGCCCTGTGCGAGAAACGTAGTAGTCATTATCACCCATGACATCGATTGATGTAAATTTCACATCTGCATCAACGCTACTGAAACTCGATTTGAAATAATATGGATGTATTATTTTATTTGTTTTTCTAGCGAATTGAACTCCAAAACCAAGTGTGGTGTTGAGATTTAAACGATATATGGCAGATAGGGAGTACCGTACATCATTAATGATGGTATCAAATGTTCCAATGGCTAGAATATTTAATTTACGATCCATTGCAATTTTTGACACCCCCGGTAGCAACAACCTCCCTTGTTCTCGTCCTGCTTGGTCATATGATATTATTTCTTGTGATCCTTCATCTACAACATAAATAAGTCCGTCATAACCAGAAATAACATCTGAAGGACTTTGGAAACCATCTATAATTGGTTGAATAGGAACATATGCCACAGCTCGATTTGTGAAAT
>CALKOP010000228.1 GCA_938091155.1 uncultured Flavobacteriales bacterium
TATTACACCACTAAGAAATAAATTTGGCGCTGGTTCGCCTATTGTAGAAACCTTTTTAGAGGATCCTTCACATGATAATTACAACTTCTATCGCGATGATCAATACGATAATCTTGAATATGACATTCTTGAGAGGTACAAGAAATACAATGGATTAGAAGGTAATAGCCCTACTTCAGGGCAATCACAACAGCTTAATGCACAAGGTTATCCAACTAGCGCTTCTCCAATTCCCGATGCTGAGGATATTAACAGAGATAACACGTTGGATAATGTAGAGAGCTACTTCCAATATAAGGTTGATATTTCGGAAGAGGCATTGAGCACTGAAGGTCGTAATTACATTAATGCTATCGTTCCTGGTGACCCTCAAGGGGCCAATGAAGATCCTGTAGATTGGATCCAGTTTAAAATTCCTATCAGAGAGTTTGAGAAACAAGTCGGAAACATTCAAGATTTCCGCTCTATCCGATTTATGCGTGTGTATATGAAAGGATTTGAAAAACCGATTTATCTTCGATTTGCTCGCATGGAATTGGTGCGTGGAGAGTGGAGAAGATACGAAGGAGATCTTGATGAAAGAGGAGATGCTATAGCCGATGACCCTGACATTTTATTCAATATAGGTGCGGTAAACATTGAAGAAAATGCTGAAAAGGAACCGGTAAACTATGTATTACCTCCTCAATTACAACGAGAAATTCAGGCGGGTTCTCCGAATCTTGCCCAGCAAAACGAGCAATCCTTGGCGCTTCAAGTGCAAGGCTTAGAAGACGGAAAGGCACAAGCGGCTTTTCGAAATATCACAATGGATATGCGCTCATTCAAGAAAATGCAAATGTTTATTCACGCGGAGTCAATGCCAGATTGCGACCAAGTTGACAATGATGACATACGAGTATTTGTTAGGGTGGGTACGGACTTTACAGAGAATTACTACGAATATGAAACGCCAATAACCATCACTCCTGATGGGTTTTATGATAATTCTTCAGTTTCTGATCAAGAAAGGGTATGGCCGCTTGAGAATAATATGATTATTGAGTTTGAAGATCTATTCGCGACTAAAAGGGAAAGGAATGAGCTGCTGAATGAAGGCGGTAGCGTGCTCTTAAATCAGAGATATGTTCGTCAATTGGATGCCGGACGAAACATCGTTGTTGTTGGTAACCCGAACTTGGCTGATGCTCGTGTGGTCATGATAGGGGTGCGCAACCCTGCTCAAAAAGGAAACCCACTGGATGATGGTATGCCCAAGTGTGTAGAAGTGTGGGCGAACGAATTGCGGCTGACACACTTTGATCAATTAGGTGGTGAAGCAGCTATGGCAAGGATCTCGGCCAATCTTGCTGATTTTGCGAATGTTAGCCTTGCTGGAAAAATCACAACACCTGGTTGGGGTGCCTTAGAATCCAGTGTTAGCGAAAGACAGCGTGAAACCATTACCAACTTGGATGCCAGCGCCCAAGTCCAACTCGATAAATTCCTACCTGAAGAAGTAGGTTTAAAGGTGCCAATGTTTGTCGGGTATTCCAACAATACAAGTACTCCACAATTTGCGCCTGAAGAACCTGATACACCTATGGATGTATATCTTGATGGGAGAACAAACCAAGAGCGGGACAGCTTGAACGACATATCGCAGCAGGTGACCGAAAGGAAGAGCCTAAATTTCACGAATGTGCGAAAGGAGAAAACAAGCGAAGGAAAGGCACGGTTTTATGATGTTTCGAATCTGTCAGCAACATATGCCTATACTGAAACTCGATATCGTGATTTCAACACTGAGTATGACTATACTAAAAACTATAGAGGAGGATTAGCCTACAGTTTTTCAAATAGTGCAAAACCAATTGAGCCATTCAAAAAAATAGGGTTCGTAAAAAAATCGAAGTACCTGAGGCTGATAAGAGATTTCAATTTTTACATAGCACCCAAAACTATCGCGTTTAGAAACGAATTTGATCGCATTTACGGAGAGCGAAAGATTAGGAATCTAAACCCGGAGGCTACGGTCTCGCAACCTCCATTCATCAACAAATCTTTCAATTGGAATAGAACCTATAATTTATCCTATGATTTGGCTAAGGCCATTAAATTAGACTTCAGTGCAAATAATAGAGCGCTAGTAAGGGAATATGAGGGGGAAAGAATAGAGCGAGATCCTACAGTGTTAAATGAAATAGAGGATCCAGAAGAAAATGGGCTTGGTGGTTATGTGATTAATCCACAAAATGGTCAAAGAATCTATAGTTATGAGTTGCACCGTGATTCACTTATTTCCAGTTTGAAACAATTAGGATTAACCACTAACTATAACCACAATACAAGTGTTTCATACAATGTGCCTTTAAGCAAAATTCCACTTTTAGACTGGACCAGCTTAACCGCTAGATACACAGGAACCTATGACTGGCAGCGTGGGCCGCTTTTAGAAGCAAATGTTCAAGATACACTGGGCCATACAATTTCAAATGGTCAACAGTTACAGTTGAATGCATCTCTCAATATGTTAAGCCTATACAATAAAGTACCCTATTTAAGAGATGTGAATAGAGGGAAACGAGGTAAAAGAAGGTCAAATAAAAAGAAGGAAAAGAGCGAGGATGAAAAGTCCATGATTAAAAAAACGGATAAGTCAGAAGACGAGGACGAGAAAGAAAAGAAGGAAAAAGGTCAAGTTGTCCTTAAATCTATTTTGAAAGGGTTAATGAGCGTTAAGAGTGTATCGGGTACTTATAGTCTAAATCGAGGAAATACTCTTCCTGGCTTTGGCGGTCAACCAAATTACTTAGGATTAGATAACTCAGCAGATAGAAGTTATGGATACGAACAAGACGTTTTCAATTACGGTTCTCCTGGGCTTGGTTTTATTTTTGGTCAGCAAGAACAGTTCAGTAATACATCTCAACATTTTGCAGATTATGCGGGTAATGAGAAACGTTGGTTAGTCGCGAGTCCGAATATTTTTAACCCCTATTTACGAAGCAGAAGCGAACAGCTTAATTTCAGAGCAAGCGTCCAACCAATGAGAGATCTTAGAATAGATCTTACGGCCAATGAGAATACTTCAACAAACTGGACAGAGTATTGGACATATGATCCTTTAGAAAATGAATGGGATGAAGGAAAAACACGGCTTGAAACGGGTAATTATAGTGCTTCTATAATAACA
>CALKOP010000229.1 GCA_938091155.1 uncultured Flavobacteriales bacterium
CTACTTATATTACTCAAACCAGATTCAACCATTTGTTCCTTCTGCTCCTGGTTCAACTCCAACCTTTTCAGTGTTTGTAAATTCAATTTTGCCGCGGCAATTGGAGAATTTAATTCGTGTGTAGTTGCAAGTAAAAAATTACGCTCTTGTTGGGCCATTCTATGTTCACGAAGAACATATTTTCGGATAAAGAACGACCCCAAAATGACCAGCGATATAAAAACCGCACCCTCGCCAATAATCATCCAAAGCTTTTTCCTCAGTTCTATATTCAAGGATTGTTCATTTCCTTCAAAACTCAAGGATAGCATTTCCGCATTTAGTTGATAGATAAGATATGCCCACCAAATAAACTGGAGCAATACATATATGAGAAGAATGAAGTTTAGCACTAAAGCTGGGGAAGACTTTTTCACGATGCAAATTTACCTGTTGCCCTTGGTTGTAGATAATCAATTGAGATAAATCAGCTTTAGAATGCAAAAAGGCGATCAAATGATCGCCTTTTTTGTGGTGCGGGAGGGAATCGAACCCCCGACACAAGGATTTTCAGTCCTTTGCTCTACCAACTGAGCTACCGCACCTCCTTTATTGGTATTGTTGCATTCACAAATTGATCTTGAGTCAGGGCGGCAAAAGTAAAAATTAAACGAAAAGTCAAAAGGAGTTTTTCACTAATTAAAATGAACCTCTGCATAGACATAGGAAATTCTCGAATAAAAGCTGGTTTTTTCGAAGAGACCAAACTTATTGATTCAGTATATAGCGATGAGCATTTGAATCATGAGCTTGTCTCGGAATGGGCATCTAAATACAATATCAAACAAATTATCATTTCCAACGTTCGCAATCTGAATCAAATGGAAATTGACAAAATATCAAGCGATCATGATGTTAGTGTTGCTGATCGATTTATGCCAACACCATTCAAAATATCGTATTCCACTCCAGACACATTAGGTATAGACAGGATTTTAGGAGCCGCAGGAGCTCAAAGTCTATTTCCAGACTCCAACACTTTAACTATTGACGCTGGAACCTGCATCACATATGACATTGTGTATAATGGCGCCTTTGTTGGAGGTGCAATATCTCCAGGTCTGCAAATGCGTCTAAACGCAATGCACCAATTGACTGATAAACTACCCTTGCTACAATTATCGCAACCTCCTGTAACTTTTGGTAGCTCTACAGCATCTTCTATGCAAATGGGTGCAGAACGAGGAGCCATACACGAATTCAATGGATTTATAAGCCAATTTTTAGCGGAATTCCCAAAGCTTAAAGTAATATTAACAGGAGGAGACTCAACCTTTTTTGAGAGGCACGTGGAAAATGCGACTTTTACCGCCCCAAATTTAGTTCTGCATGGACTCAATTGGACATTGCTAGAAATGAAGCGAAAAAAATGAGGAACTTCTTTATTCTTCTTCTGATATTATTTGCAGGTCAAGTTATGGCTCAGCGAAGTACGTTTTCTCCATACTCAATATATGGATTAGGAGAACCATCTCGCAGTAATGCAACAACCTTATCTTCCATGGGGCATGTCAGCGCTGCTATATCTGACCCTACAATAATCAACTCCACGAATCCTTCAAGCTATACAGATATAACAAGACCATCATTCAGCTTCGATTTGAAGAATGAGCTTTTGTCAATCAATTCTGGGAACTCTTCGCAAGCAAGTAATTCATTTTCAATTCAGAATTTCTCCTTTGCCTTCCCAATCATTAATGATTTTAAGAAACATAAACGAAGAATGGGGGTGAGTTTTGGTTTGACACCTTTATCAAACATGGGCTATGATTTATACGATGCTGAAACCATTCCCGATCTTGGGCAAATCGAATATCGTTTTTTTGGAAATGGGGGTATTAATTCCCTTCATGCAGGAACAGGGTTTGACATACTAGCAAATGAGAAACGGACTAATTTATTAAGCTTTGGAGGAAACCTAAACTATGTATTCGGTTCTATTGCACAAAACCGAGCTACTGAGATTGACAGGTCAGCCGCAGCCACGAACTTGTTTAGACAAAGCTCACAAGAAATAAGCGCTGTAGATTGGAATGTTGGAATACGTGCTTCCCATATTGACACAATTACTAGAACAGTTAAAATAAACGATAGCACCGTACAAGAAAAAACTACTCTTATATTAATGAGTGCCGGAGCTTACATAAGACCTTGGGCTGATTTGAACACATTCACACAAACCATAGAATACACCTATACCGACTCTTTTACAAATCCAAACATAGTTGACACATTGTTTGAGAAGAGTGCAAATGGGGTCACAACCTCACCGCTTGCTCTTGGAATTGGATTAAGCTTCAATATTGGTAATAAGTGGATCCTTGCCACCGACTATTCAAGAACATTATGGTCTCAGCTAACTGTCGATGGGAAAAACGCGAATTTATCGGATGCACAACGCGTATCTATGGGAGCGCGGTACATCCCTGAATTTGACAAACGAGGCGCGGGTAATTACCTGCGGGTGGTTCGATATCGTGCTGGTTTTAGTTTTGAGCAGACCATGCTAAATGTTAATGGACAGCAACCGATACGTTATGGCTTGACCATGGGCCTTGGCTTTCCATTGACTACTGCCTCTTCATCAAACTCAATTTTCAATATTGGCGCGGAAGTTGCCAGAAGACAAACCATTGGAACAAGTTTGACTGAGAACTATTTTAACATACACGCAGGCTTCACTATCACGCCACATAAGTATGATCAATGGTTTGCAAAAAGAAAATATGATTGATATAATACCTACATCTATGAAACATAAAGCATTTTTAATGTTAATTATAGCGATTGCATCCACTTTCGCCAATGCACAACAAATTAGAACTTACACAGCGAGTGATGAGGACAGTATAACCTGTATCACTTCTGCATCCTTATATATTGAATTCTTCAAGCAGGAAAATTTCAGCGATGCTCTACCCGGTTGGAGAAATGCAATTTCAATTTGTCCGCGTTTTTCAGAATCACTTTGGACTAATGGTACTAAAATGTATCAAGACCTAATTGAAGCTGAAGAGGATAAAGCAATCAAGGGCTTACTTGTCGATACTCTAGAGTGGATTTATGACCAGCGAATTGAGTACTACCCAGATGGTAAGGGCAGCATATTAGGTCGCAAAGGAACAGACATGGCTAAGTATAGATCTAGTGATCCAAAAAAAGCACACGATGTTTTAAAGGAAAGTTATGAAATTCTAAAACTAGATATGGAGCCAGCCGCTCTGATTTATTATTTCAAAACCGCTTATGACATGAAGCGCAAGGATCTCGTAGATGATACATATGTCTTGAACCTTTATGGTCCATGTAGTGATGTAATACAAAACAACAAAGACGGACAATATGGAAGTGCCTACTTGACAGCGCAAAAAAACATTGACAATATGGTTGGGAAAGTAGCCGGTGATTGTGAAACTCTAGTTGGAATATTCAAACCGAAGTTTGACGCAAATCCTAAAGACGCTGCTCTGCTTGCTCAAATCACAAAATTGATGGATAAGTTGGATTGCTCTGACGCAGACTTCTATTTGAAAGTTGCAGTAGCTCAATATGAGTTAGACCCAAATGCGGAAGCTGCTTTCGCAATAGGCAAGGCTTATTATAAACGTAAAGAATATGGAAAGTCCAATCAATACTTCAAAGAAGTGGTTGATGGAACTAAAAATCAGGAAATGTTATTTGATTCATACCAATTCCTAGCGGCAGGCATGTTAAGTCTTGGGCAAGCGCAAAGTGCAAAAACTTATGCCCTAAAAATGTTAGCGATTAACGCACAATCAGGAGAAGCCTACCTAATTATTGGCAATGCCTACGTTAAAGGTCGAAAGGACTGTGGTGGAGACGAATGCAAGTCTCGTGCAGCTTATTGGGCGGCCGTTGACAAATTTGCGAAAGCAAAATCGGTAGACCCCAGTGTTGCTGATAAAGTACAGCAATACATTAACTCTTACGTAGGTCAATTTCCAAAAAAGGAAGATTGCTTTTTCTATGGATTGACGGATGGGCAGAGTTACACCCTAGATTGCTGGATTGGAGAAACAACCATTGTTCGCACTCGTGAATAAGACATTCTTCTTGTTGCCTCTAGCATACCTAGGCATTGCATTTTTTGGATGCGAAAACGATTTGAAGGATGTGGAGAAATTTTCATCCTATGAAAATCTTCCGCTTCAAACCATTATAAACAGTAAAATCACTTACACCGATTCTACAATTGTCACTTTCACGGTTGAATCTGGTCAAATTGATCGGTTTCCCTCAGAGGAAGATCCTTATGATGAATTCATAAATGGAGTTGAAGTAATTACTTACAATAAAAACGGAGAATTCGAAAGTCAAATTAACGCGGAAAAGGCTACCAATTTCACAAAAAGAAAAGTCATGATTGCTCGCGATAGTGTCGTTCTAAAAAACTACGAGGGTAAGATGCTACAGACCGAACTATTAACTTGGGATGACAACACCCAAAGAATTTACACAGATAAGTTTGTCAAGATTACAACACCCAACGAAATACTTTTTGGAGATGGTTTAGAAGCAAAATCTGATTTCTCTGAATACGAAATTCAAAATATTACCGGTCGAATTAAAATTGACTCGGAAGAACCAAAAGACGAATGACTCAGTATCATAATATCATGGAAAAGTTTTGGCTACTAATAGCAGTAGTCAGTTTAGCGTATGCTATGTATAGCGCAGGACAAACTAGTTTCGAAGAATCATCCACATTCTTTTTGTTTCCAGTAATAGCAAGCGTATTATTTGGCTTGAGGTATTTCATGAGAAAACGATTCGAAAAAATGAGAGACGAAGATTAGAGTCAATATCTAACTTTGTTGAATAATCCATGACCCTCTCCTCCTTCTTATTGGTTGCACTATCCATTTTTGCATCTTTAATACTATCTGCATTTTTCAGCGGTATGGAGATTGCTTTTGTGTCTAGTAATCGCTTAAAAATTGAATTAGACAAAAAACTTGGCCTATATCCTGCACGAGTCTATTCATACTTCCATAAAAACCAAAGCAAATTCATCAGTACGTTGCTTCTTGGAAATAACGTTGCCTTAGTTATCTATGGAATATTCATGGCCGATTTACTTGAAGGACCAATTTTTAATATCCTTCAATTTATTCCAAGTGAGAGTTTCGTTAATATTCTTGTCTTACTAATTCAAACAATATTATCCACTGCAGTAATCCTGGTATTTGCGGAATTCCTACCGAAAATTCTACTCCGGATCAATCCAAATAGAAAGCTCGATTATTTTGTTTTTCCCGTGCTTTTAATCTGTGGCCCACTGTTTCTAATAGTGTGGGGGATTTTTGAGCTTATTAGCTATTTCCTAAAACTATTCTCTGTCAAATTCGAAGAAAGTGAATATGCATTCGGTAGAGTAGACTTAGATCATTATGTGAAAGAAGCAGCCTCATCATCAAGCGAAGAAACTGAACTTGATAATGAACTGCAGATATTTCAAAATGCTTTGGACTTTTCGAGTATTAAGGCAAGAGAATGTATGATTCCAAGAAATGAGATTATCGCTCACGAATTCAATGACAGTATAGAGACCCTGAATAAAACGTTTACGGAAACTGGATATTCAAAAATTTTAATCTACAAAGAGAGTATTGATAATGTGATTGGATATGTTCATTCCTTCGAATTATTCAAACGTCCGGCGGCAATTAAGAGCATTTTGCGTCCCCTATCCATCATACCCGAAACCACTACAGCCGACAAGGTGCTAAGATCGTTAATCGAACAAAAAAGAAACATTGCTTTAGTGGTAGATGAGTATGGTGGTACCTCGGGGATGCTCACTTTAGAAGATATTGTAGAAGAAATATTCGGGGATATTGAAGATGAGCATGACCAGGAAGGATTAGTAGAACTTGATTTAGGGCAAGGTGCTTTTCATTTTTCGGCTAGATTAGAAATCGACTATTTGAATGAGGAACACGACTTAAGATTCAAAGTATCAGAAGAATACGAAACTTTGGCAGGCTTGGTTATCGAGACAAATGAAGACATCCCTGCCATTGGCGATCTTATCGATTTGGATAATTACACTGCTGAAATTATCAATGTAAGTGGTAATAAAATCGAGGAAGTCATCATACGCCCCTCTGAAAGTGCAAATTAGCACCCCAGATTCAACATCAACTTGTATTTTCGCGCACTATTTTTAAAGCTCAAAGCTTATGGCAATTATTGGATCCATCCGAAAAAGATCAGGTTTACTTATCGTGATGATAGGTGTAGCACTTCTATTGTTTTTACTGGGTGATTTATTTAGTGGAGGCTCAAGCCTGTTTACTCAGCAAGACATAGTTATCGGCAACATTGCAGGTAAAGACATTAACCAGCGAGATTACGAGCTACGTGTACAAGAGACTTTGGATAAATCCTTTGGGCCAGAAGGCATCACTGAACGGGCCAAGCAACAAGTACGGGAGAGGGTTTGGATGGAAATGGTAACTGAGCGTATTACTTTTCAGGAATATAGCAATTTGGGAATCTCTGTAAGCCCTGAAGAACTGTTGGACCAAATTCAAAATACTACACCTGGCTCAATTTTATATCAATACTTCTCTGATCCTAACACAGGTCAAGTTATAGAGCAATTCAGAGATCCACAGACGGGTGGGCTTGATTCAAGAAAGGTATTAACAACGGTACAAAACATTATCAATAGCGAAAACGCTAAAGATTGGCTTCCAATTGAAGCCGCCATTAAAGAGGATGTTAAAAATGGAAAGTTTAGAAACCTTATTGGGAAAGGTCTATACACGACAAACGTTGAGGCAGAAAAAATCAACGTTGAAAAAAATGCCAGCATGTCTTTCAGCTATGTTGTAAAAGAATATGGTAGCATTCCCGATGATCAAATCGAAGTAACCGATGCCGATTATCAGGCTTATCACAAGAACCATAAGAATGAGTCATTATTT
>CALKOP010000230.1 GCA_938091155.1 uncultured Flavobacteriales bacterium
CAACAATCGGCTAAAATAAAACTATACACAACGAGGTTTATAAGCAGCATAAAGCATCAGATTATAATCCGCTACTGCTGACACAAGGCCGTTACAACCCACAGAACCTCAAGCAAAATCAAATAATTTGAAACATTTATAAGATACCATATCCAACCCACCGCCGATTGCATTAGAGTAAATCTTAGCTCCAATCGTAGGGTAAAATATGCGCATTGTATTTGTGGAAGTGTTCAAATAAACTTCCGCTACGATTTTATTCTTGTGTCACAAAAAAAACAGTCTCAGGGTCAAAACGAAGTCCCGCTGAACAGTTAGTATGTACAGTAATTGAGCACGATGCTTGGACAAGAAGATAAATGAATTTCGCGCAGCATAGAATTTGCCCTTTAAATGGATTTTTTAAAATAGATTTCAAGCTATAAAAGCATGATTTTTACTATCCTTGGGAAAACTTCTATACCACTCTTGACTGTATTATAGTCTAATACAACCCCGAAGATTATACAGAGGGAAAACAGATCTGTGAACCCCTTGGGGTCAGACACAGCTTACCGATTAATTGAGGACACTAGAAAACGATTAATAGGTGATTGTTGCCTAACATGGATAATAAAAAAGCGCAACTAATTGTTATGCAAATAGTTACGCTTTCTTGTTGCGGAGAGAGGGGGATTCGAACCCCCGGTACTCGTTAAAGTACGCATGTTTAGCAAACATGTGGATTCAGCCACTCTCCCACCTCTCCGGTTGGTTATTTCCAAACTGGCGGCAAAATTAAAAGAATACCGTAATTTTTAAATAAGATTATCGCTTTCTTTCTATTAAGACTTTATTGCCCTTCAATTCAATCTTCCAAGCGTCTTCCGAAAAGATTTTCCTAGCATATCTAATGTATACTCTGGTGCGCTTTGTGACTCGGTTTGGTGAGGTATTTGGCCGCAGCGGTTCACCTGAAAATTCGAAAGTGTGGATGTTCGGATTTTTCAAGAAAAAGTCTTGAAAGATGGATTCTATTGTATTCATCACTGAGAATATTTCACCTCTATTCACCAACACGTATTCTTCACCCTCAAACTCCTCGTTTAAGACGCCAAAAACAATAGTTGCGGATAGAATATCTGACTGTTTTCGTCCAAAACGCACTTCATATCTAATACCAATATCCGTAGTGAAGAAGTAAACTCCGGCAGATGGGATAAAAGGTGGCTCGAAGCGGTAAACTTTTGGCAAAATGAAAACGTTAGACACAATTTTAAGAATTTATATTTGTCCGCTTATTATGACGGCAAAACTCGGTGCATTATTTGGTGGTGGTTTAGGTTGGGCGTTTGGTGGGCCTATTGGTGCATTAGTAGGTGCAGTAGTTGGGTATATGTGGGATTCTGCATCCCTTAAACCTACTTCAAAGTCAGGAGCTAACGGCAGTGGCACATCTCAAGGCGATTTTTATATCAGCTTGTTGGTTCTTACTTCGGCTATGATGAAGGCTGATGACAAGGTTTTGAAATCAGAACTTAATTATGTCAAACAGTTTCTGAAATCACAATTCGGAGAAAATCAAACTGCTGAATTGCTAAAAATTCTAAAGGATTTATTGCAAAAAGATGTTGACTTAGGGCCTGTTTGTAATCAAATAAAAGGCTCAATGAGTCATGCTCAAAGATTGCAGTTGGTCCACTATTTAGTGGGAATAGCGAATGCTGATGGACATATTCATGAGCAGGAATGGAGTCTTTTAGAATCGATTGCTAGAAGACTGAATGTGAATCATAAGGACCTAGAATCCTTATACGCCATGTACCAAGTCGATAAGGATAGGTATTATCGCATTCTCGAAATTGAAAAAGGAGCGTCCAAAGAAGAGATAAAGAAGGCATACAGAAAAATGGTAAAAAAATATCATCCCGATAAGTTGGGTGATATTGGCGAAAACGCAAAAAATATCGCAATCGAAAAATTTAGAATGGTCCAAGAGGCCTACGATGAACTTAATAAATGATAGAAATGAATAAGAGAATTCTAGTTACAACTTTATTATCCGCAATGATCACATTGACATTTGCACAAAAACCATCTGTACAAAAGCAAGATGAAATACTTCAAGGCCAAAAGGAACTTGATATCAAATTGGACGAGGTAATTAAACTGCAAAATGAGGTTCAATCGCTTTATGGGAGTGATATGGATATGAATAATGAGGTGTCAAAGGTATCCTACGCCTATGGTCTTTCAGTAGGTGAGAGTATGAAATCTCAGGGTATTGCTAACCTTGATTTCTTTGCAATGAATAAGGGGATGTTAGATGCATTTTCAAATGCACAGAACCAAAAAATGACAATTCAAGAAGCTCAGGAATTCCTAAATGAATATATAGGACAAGTTATGGCCCTAAAAGCGGAGCAAGCTAAAGCCGTAGGTCAAAAGTGGATGGCAGAAAATGTCAAGCGACCGGGAGTGACTCTGACTGAAAGTGGTTTGCAGTATGAAATAATGCAGGAGGGAAAAGGTGAAAAGCCAGGTCCCAAAACAGAGGTTACAGTTCATTACCATGGCACACTTACCAACGGTGAAGTATTTGATAGTTCTGTGGATAGAGGTACTCCTGCTACTTTTGGTTTAGATAAAGTGATCAAAGGCTGGACAGAAGGACTTCAGCTAATGAACGAAGGCTCTAAGTACAAGTTTTATATTCCAAGTGAATTAGGCTACGGAGAACGTTCTCCAGGTGGTTCAATTGGCGCAAACGAAGTGTTGGTATTTGAAGTTGAACTTATCTCAGTTAAGAAGGGATAGATTAAAAAGTTCACGAAAAAAAGGCGGCCAATTGGTCGCCTTTTTTGTTTGAAAACATTACTTTATTTCATTGATTCCCACTCATCAATATCAGCCTGTATTCTAGATTGATACGAGAACTCTGAATCGTCAGCCTTGGCGCTATCTTGTCCTATTTTCATTGACTTTTCGGCCATTAAAATTGCAGTTTTATAATCCTTGTTAAGAGCGTGTAAGTCAGCAAACACCCAAAAGCTATACCAGTTATCTGCTTTTAGCTCGGTTGACTTCTTGATCCACTCAAGACCTTCTTTTGTCATGCTTCCATTATCGCGAGCAAAAGCTGCCGCAGATCTGTAAACCTTCCACTTGTCTTCTTCCTTCGACTCGCTAATTGCCACGTTGATATTTTCCATTACTTGTTTTGATGGATCGGCTTCAATCTGCATAGACAATCTTGCGTTTTCCCAGTCTAGAACCAATTGGCCTGATTTTTCATCAACCGACATAAAGCGATATTCAAGGCGTTCCACCATTTCAGAAGACTTTGACATTTTAGCCATTACTCGAAGCTGGTCTTGTTCCTTTTTGTAGTCACCGGCTCCCCAAAGCTCAGTTTCTTTATTAAAAATTACTGTCCAATCTCCTTCTTTGGCCGGAATGATGAACAATGAATAATCGCCCTCTGGCAATTCTTTTCCTTGAATTTTAATGTCGGCTGAAGTGCTAAACATTGTCGCTTTATTAGCTCCAGCTCTCCAGACCTCATCAAATTTCACCAGTTCTCCCCAGATGGTTCTACCTTTTACTCCAGGTCTTGAATACAAAACATTAATGTCTGTTAAACCAATTCTTTGCTCAATTTCAGCCGAAGGACTTGGTTTTGGTAATTCTTGTGCCTGGCTTGAAATTGAGAGAGAGGCCATTGCAATTATTGATAATAGTATCTTTTTCATTTGATTGATTTTTGAGGTTAGTAAACAGAAAAAAGGGTCGATATGTTTCGACCCTCTTCTCAGTTATTTTATTGAATTCAACTATGCGTACAATATTTTATCCTTGGCATAATGTCCTTCCTTCAGTTTGTTTTGAACCTTTTTAAAGGTTTCAACTGTATAATTCACATCCTCTTCGGTATGCACAGCAGTTGGTATAACTCTTAACATAATTGTGTCCTTAGGCACAACTGGGTAAATAACCATTGAGCAAAAAATCCCATAATTCTCTCTAAGGTCAATTATGACATTTGCCGCTTCAAACGGACCTCCATTTAGAAAAACTGGAGTAACGCATGAATTTGTGCGTCCAAGATTAAATCCATTCTCTTGTAATTTGGACTGTAACAAATTAGTGATTTTCCAAAGGTTATCTTTTAATTCTGGTCGAGTCCTCATTAGTTCAAGACGCTTTAAAGCACCGATAACTATTGGCATGGGTAACGATTTAGCGAAAATTTGAGAACGGGTATTATATCGAAGATACTCGATAATTTTTTCATCGGATGATATAAATGCACCTATAGTTGCAAAAGCCTTGGCAAATGTTCCAAAGTATACATCAATACCATCCATACAACCTTGTTCTTCGCCAGTGCCAGCACCTGTTGCGCCAAGAGTTCCAATTCCGTGTGCGTCATCTACAAATAACCTGAAGCTATAGTTTTTCTTCAAGTCAACGATTTCCTTCAATAGACCTTGATCGCCCGCCATTCCAAAAACACCTTCTGTAACGACCATGATTCCACCATTGGTGTTTTCAACCAGTTTAGTAGCGCGTTCAAGCTGAACTTTCAGGCTTTCCATGTCATTGTGCTGATAGACGAATCTCTTTCCAATGTGCATTCTCATCCCATCCATTATGCATGCGTGTGATTCACTGTCATAAACGATCACATCATTCCTATCTACAAGTGCGTCAATTGTTGAAGCGCATCCCTGGTAGCCATAGTTGAGCAGAATAGTATCTTCTTTACCAACATACGATGAAAGTTCAGTTTCAAGCTGCTCATGATAATTGGAGTTTCCAGACATCATTCTGGCGCCCATCGGGTATGCCATACCCCATTCCTCAGTTGCTTTTGAATCTGCCTCTCTAACTTCTGGATGATTGCCTAGTCCCAGATAATTGTTAAGACTCCAAACAAGCACATCCTTACCACGAAACTGCATTTTGTTTGAGATTTGACCTTCCAATTTTGGAAAAAAGAAATAACCATGCCCCACATTACTATATTGGCCTAATGGTCCTTTATTCTCTTTTATTTTCTCGAAAATATCTTTCATATACGACTTCTATATATTTCAGTTTATAAAAAAAACAAATGTACTACTATGTCACATCTATTAGCTACACACGTTGCTGAGTAACAAAGCATTTATTAACACGTCAAATGATTTGTTCAACTTACATTCGCGCACTTCATGAAAAATCAGCTATTATTCTTCTATCTCTCTGTTTTGATCATACTTAGTGCTTGTAATGAGTATAGAAAAGTTATGAAGAGTGATGACATGCAATATAAGTATGACATAGCTTTACAATACATGGAGGCTCACAAGTTTACTAAGGCTTATCCATTGCTAGACGAGCTTTATATTATGTATCGTGGAACTGAAAAGGGAGAAAAAGTTGCGTATATGTTAGCCGAATGTGAGTTTGGAATGCGTGATTACATTCTTTCAGGTCATCGTTTTTCACAGTTCCACAAGAACTATCCGGCTTCCGATCTAAGTGAAAAAGCTCAGTTTTTATCTGCTTATTGCGCTTACAAGATGTCACCAAAAGCATCGTTG
>CALKOP010000231.1 GCA_938091155.1 uncultured Flavobacteriales bacterium
GCAAGTTGTATAGTTAGGACACTTCCTATCCATTGATTTGTTGTGAATGAAATCATTCTGAAGGTCAATGGAAGTTTTGTTCCTAATGCTCTGTTGAAAACTGGGGCAAGCTGTCATAGTTAAGATTGATTAAGTTTGCAATATGGCAAAATCCCCACACTCATTCAACAAGCGTCAGCGCGAAAAGGATAAACAGAAGAAGAACAAAGAGAAGCGCGAGCGTAGAGAAGAGCGTAAGGTTGAAAAGTCCGAAGGTGAGGCACCAGCAGGGCCAGAAATCGATTGGGAAAGCGCTCCAGTAAACAAAACTCTTTCCGATAAAGAAGAAAACGAGAAAGAGAAAATTGAGAAGCGTAACAGCGATACTTAAAAGTCTGTGAATAAAGCAACTTTTAGTGTTTGGATCGATTTGTCACGATCAAACCTAAACTAGGCTATGTCATTTTCAGCACTTAGGCTTTCGAAGCATCTGCAACAAGCATTGCAGGATAATGGCTACACACATCCTTATCCTATCCAAGAACAGATCATTCCTGCCATACGCGATGGACGCGATGTACTTGGAATTGCCCAGACGGGTTCAGGGAAAACAGCCAGCTACGTACTTCCTGTGCTCATGGATGTCATGGAATCCGATTTACTACTTAATAGACACATACATACACTGGTTTTGGCACCAACACGAGAACTGGCTCAACAAGTCAACGCTGTTTTCCAACAGCTAGGACATAAGCTTCCTGGTCGCATCAAGTCTTTGGCCGTATTTGGTGGCGTCAGCATTAACCCACAAATGATCAATCTGCAAGGAGTAAGTATTCTCATTGCAACACCCGGTCGACTGATAGAGTTAATTGAGTCAAAAGCCATACACCTTAGCGAGGCGAAAATGCTGGTGATTGACGAAGCAGATAAAATGCTGAATTTGGGTTTTAAAGAAGAGGTGACTCAAATCCTCGATCTCCTTCCAAAAAAACGACAGAACCTTTTATTCTCGGCCACGCTTAACGAAGAAGTTACTAAGATTCAATCGCTGCTACTAAAAGAGCCTCATTTAGTCAAGGTGGAACAGAAGGAAGACAACATAGAGCTGATTAAACAAACGGCTTATCATGTTACTCCCGAAACCAAAGGGCCATTTCTAAGGCACTTGATTAAGAGTAACGAGATGAAGCAAGTCTTAATATTCACATCATCCACAGTGGCTGCAGATAAGCTGAGCGAAAAGCTAGAGCGTAATGGCATTGATGCCAAAGCGACCCACAGCAAGAAAAGCCATATGACACGAACCAGTGCCCTGCGTGATTTTAAAACTAGGAAACTGAATGTGCTGGTAGCAACCGACTTGATCTCTAGAGGAATTGATATCGAGTTTTTACCTTTTGTGGTGAACTACGAATTACCTCGATCACCCAAAGACTATATTCATAGAATAGGAAGAACGGGCAGGGCAGAGAACCCAGGTGAAGCCATCACTTTGGTTTGTGACGAAGACCTCCACCATTTCAAAGTCATCCAAAAGAAGATGAAGAAATGGATCAAGCTGACGTATACACAGGACCTGCATTTTTAAAAGAATCCCCCATTCTAGTAAGAGGAATGGACTCTTCCATACTATATCCACGCATAAATCGGATCCCTTTGCTTATGCATACCAGAGCGGAAAATGAACAAGCTTTCGCGCCTGTTTTGGTCTGAGAATTACAGAAAAACTCTTTCCTTTACGCCATGTGCAACAAAGTTTCCTACGATACCAATAACGCCTTTAGATATCTAATTAAAAATGCCGCTAATTCTGAGAAGATGGGGCAACTGCATGAGCAGTATTCACTGTGGAGAGAGAATGAGCCAGGACGGTTTATGAAGGAACCAAAACGAGCTGAGTTGCAGCGTTTTTTTAGCCTTGGGAATGAAAATGCTGCACTACCTGTGTTGCTTCAAGGGGCAAGCGGTCCGCGTTTAGCTCAATTGACCTGGGGTTTTATTCCAAACTGGAGAAGCGACAGACCAAAAGATGACCCATTAAAGGCTGTTGATCGCGCAAACAAAGGACTTGAAATTGGACGTAAAACATGGAACTCGGCCAGTGAAACCATGTTTGATGATGAAAAACCAACATGGCGAGATTCAGCACATGATAGGCGATGCGTAATTGTATTAGAAGGCTACTTTGAGTTTCATTATCAAGATGAAGTTCGCTATCCTTTCTACATATCACCGGCAGATGGTGATTGCATGGCAGTAGCCGGTTTATGGGACATTGCTACAATAAATGATGAGGAGCATTTGACCTGCGCCATCTTAACACAAGAGGCGGACGAAACCTTGCAGCAGATTAATAATGGTGGCACCAACCCACACAGAATGCCAATCATGCTCAATTCCAAACAATTTGATCAATGGTTAGAGCCTATTAATCAAGGCGATGATGCTCAGATCGCAGTTATCAATAAGCTTATAGCGACTCCATCCGATAGGAAGTTGGAATTCATTACCGTGGCTAAAAATGACGAGCACATGGTGGAGAATAACGAGCAGGCCCATGACTCGTTTGAATACAAGGAGCTATTTATTGATTTGAAAGAGCTTAACAAGTATTTAGTTGAAGGGTGAGCACTGGACTCCATTAGAATGTCACAATGAGCTTTTTAATGTTGTATGATTTTCCTTGATGTCATCCTGAGCGTTTCAATACAATAATGGGATTAACCTCAGTATACAACCAATTCCACAACCAATCTCAATGATCAAGTGGAGGACTTGCCCAACAAAGACTTCCAAAAGAAATATGGCAAAGAGAGGTGGAATTTATTCCACCACTTAGAAGTAAAAAAAG
>CALKOP010000232.1 GCA_938091155.1 uncultured Flavobacteriales bacterium
TCATTGCCCTTATCTCATTGACAGAAAGCATGTTGAACGTCCAAGCCGGTGTAGTGTTCTTCTCATTTTTTGTCATGCTTTTTTCTCGTCATACACTGCCTGAAACCTAGATTTCAGGCACTACACTTACTGTTTCATTAAGGCAAACTGTTGTTTTAATGTAGTTATTCCTTTATTCGTAATCATGTTAAAGAAAATCCCTCTTCACTGGCAGGTCATAGCTGGAATTATCCTAGGTGCCATTTACGCATGGTCTAGCATAACCTTTGGCTGGAATCAATTCACAGTACATTATATAAAGCCGCTGGGAGACATCTTTATCAATGTCCTCAAGCTTATTGCGGTGCCAATGGTGCTGTTTTCAGTGATATTGGGTGTAACATCTTTGAAGGATATCAATAAGCTCGGAAAAATGGGCTTAAAGACGCTCGGCTTGTATTTGGGTACCACCATGTTCTCCGTTACCATTGGTTTGGTTTTGGTCAATGTGTTAAACCCAGGTGGTTCGCAAGATGATAATATTCGAGCTCGCAATCGGATTAGCTATGAAATGTGGCGAGATGCTAATGGGGTCATGGCTTTGGATGACATATGCCTTAGTTGTGACGAGAAGTATGCATCGATCAAGGAAGAATTAGCCTCTAAAAAAGAAGAATCGAATGAATGGGTTCAGGATAAAATCAATAAAGCTGAGAATGAGAAGAAAAGTCAAGAAGACTTTGGTCCACTAAAACCTGTTGTAGACGTAGTTCCCACTAACATCTTCAAGGCTTTGGCTGATATGTCTATGCTGCAAATCATCTTTTTCGCCATCTTTTTTGGATTGGTGCTGGTCATGATAGAACCCAGCAAAGCCGGGCCAGTTATCAAGCTTGTTGACGGATTAAACGAGGTATTTGTGCAAATGATCTGGGTAGTTATGAAGGCCATGCCAATTTTTGTCTTTGCGCTAATGGCAGGTCAGATTGTGAAAGCTGCGGGCACCGATCCAGAGCGCTTCTTTGAACTACTCGACTTCTTATGGAGGTATTCTCTAGTTGTTGTGCTAGGATTGTTGTTCATGATATTCGTTTTCTATCCAACCTTGGTGCGGCTTGTTGTTAAGACAATGAAGTATGGTCAGTTTATGTCTGGAATTCGAAATGCCCAAATCACCGCGTTTTCAACGAGTTCTTCGATTGCTACACTTCCCGTAACCATGGATGCAGTTCATAATAATCTGGGCGTATCGGAACGTACGAGCAGTTTTGTTTTGCCAATTGGCGCAACGGTAAATATGGATGGAACCAGTCTTTATCAAGCAGTTGCTGTAGTTGCGCTCGCGCAATTTCACATGGTTGACCTTAGTATTGCTCAACAGTTGACCATTATTATTACAGCTACTTTAGCTTCAATAGGCGCTGCTGCAGTGCCTAGTGCGGGTTTAGTTCTCATGATAATTGTTCTAGAATCGGTTGGGTTGAACCCGGCCTGGATCGCATTAATTTTCCCTGTAGATAGAATTTTAGATATGTGCAGAACGGTAGTTAATGTTACAGGAGATGCGTCCGTTTCTACAATAGTGGCAAGCACTGAAGGCGAGTTGGAGTTACCTAGCTAAATACTTACTCAGTTCATGGAACATTTACTCACATTCGCGGTCTTGTAAGCGGATGAAATCAGAACGTATCATACTCTATTTGCTCGCTGCCTCGCAGTTCACGCATATTATGGATTTCATCATAATCATGCCACTCGGAGAAGTGCTTATGGAGGAGCTATTTATTGGTTCTCAGGAGTTTTCCTTTCTAGTGGCTTCCTATACACTTACAGCGGGAGTTACTGGTTTGATAAGTGCTTTTTTTGTTGATTCATTTGACCGAAAGAAGTACTTCTTGTTTGCATATGTGGGGTTTGCTCTTGGCTCATTCCTGTGTGGATTAACAGATACTTATATGGGCTTAATAACTGCTCGAATAATAACTGGAGCCTTTGGGGGTGTTATTAGTAGCACCGTTATTGCAATAGTTAGCGATACCATTGCGGCTAAGAGGCGCGCTTGGGGTTTGGGCATTGTAATGACGGCCTTTTCAATGGCTTCTGCATTTGGGTTACCAATTGGGCTCTATTTCGCCTTCAATTTCGGTTGGAATTGGCCGTTTTTGGCTTTGGGAGTTGTGAGTATTTTGAATGCAGTAGCAGTATATTTAACACTTCCTCCAGTTAGAGACCATTTAGATAATCCCGAACCGGGTTTTGATACTTTTGAGTTTATTCGAAATATTCCAAAGAATCAAAACCAATGGATGGCGCTTACCTATACCATGCTTCTGATGTTTGGTCACTTTGCGGTTATTCCATTCATTACTCCATATTTAGTTGAAAATGTTGGTTTTGAGCGAGATCAGATCACATTTGTGTACTTAGTTGGTGGTATTGCAACCATAATTACCAACCCAAGAGTAGGACGTTGGGCTGATCGTTCCGGCAGATCAAAAGTGTTTAATATCATGGCCTCTTTATCCATAATTCCAATACTTCTTCTTACCAATTTACCAGAGGTGCCAGTTTGGATGGCGCTTCTAGTTACAGGCCTCTTATTTGTGCTTATTGGTGGAAGGATGGTGCCATCAACTGCCATCGTAGCCTCCGTGATTAAACCACGCAACAGAGGGAGTTTTATGAGTTTGAATTCTTCCGTTCAAAACATGACTGCTGGTGTGGCGAGTATTGTGGCTGGAGTTTTAGTTACAATACCAAAAGGTGGTCATCATGTATTTGGTTTTTGGAAAGTCGGAATACTAGGCGCACTTTTCACTTTAATTGCGATCTGGATGATGAGTAAAATCACCAAATTCAGTGCGATTTCTGATACGGCAAAAGAGACCAAACCATTGGAATAAGGGTAGGTGCTTCCTTAACCTATGCGCGTTTTAATGTGTAAATATCTGATCGTCTATCCTTTAAATTTCTGACGCTTCCAAATTGATTAAATTCACGTAAGTGATCAATGTCTACATCAGCAATTAAAATCATCTCGGTGTTTGGAGTTGCTTCTGCTTTAATTCCGTTAGATGGGAAAGCAAAATCACAGGGAGTGAATACCATTGATTGGGCAAATTGAATATCCATGTTGTGCATATTGGGCAAGTTTCCAACGCTACCTGCTATGGCCAAATTGCATTCATTTTCAATAGCCCTTGCTTGGGCACAATGACGAACTCTAGAATATCCGTTTTGTGTATCGGTCAAGAATGGTACGAACAGAATATCCATACCATCGTCAGCCAATATTCGGCTCAATTCCGGAAATTCAGAGTCATAACATATGAGGATGCCGATTGTACCACAGTCTGTATCGAATGTTATTATACCCGTTCCTCCCTGCATACCCCAAACTTTGCTCTCATCTGGTGTGACGTGAATTTTTTCATATCGTTCTCTAGTTCCATCACGCTTACATAAATATCCAGCGTTATAGAGTTTGTCATTCTTAATTTCAGGCATACTTCCCGAAATTATGTTGATGTTATATGTGATAGAAAGATCCGAAAAACGCTGGACGATAGCTTCAGTATGTTTAGCTAATTCATGTATCGTCTCTGACTCAGGGAGATGATTATTCTCTGCCATTAATGGTGCATTGAAAAACTCTGGA
>CALKOP010000233.1 GCA_938091155.1 uncultured Flavobacteriales bacterium
AGAATCATTGTTTTTAGGATATTGGGTCTTGGAGTTATAATCGTCTCATCCAAAGCGTACTGAATCAAAAACGGACGTAAGGGGGCTAATAGAGCAGAAAAGATCACCGTGATAGTGGTGAGAACGAACATGGTGCGATAAGGCTTGACATATCGCAGGACTCTTAATAATAGCCGCATGTCAAAAGCATTTCCGCTCACAGATTTAACATTCTTGTCACTCATAAGACTCCGGCATCTTTGGGATACGAAATGTCGATTAGGTATAGACCCTGGGCAGGAACGCTGAATCCAGCTTTTCCTCTGTCTTTCGCCTCTATGATTTCTGTAAAGTCTTCTAAAGAAATTTTCCCTCTTCCCAGCTCAATCATTGTTCCTACAATAGCGCGAACCATGTTGCGGAGAAAGCGATTGGCTTTGATCTCGAATCTCAAGCCCATTGGCTGCACTTCCCATAAAGAATGGTGTATGTCACAAAAATTAGTTTCTGCATCTGAATGAAGCTTTGAAAAGCTTGTGAAGTCTTTGTAGTTCAACATCAATTCGGCTGCTCTGTTCATATTCTCAATATCAAGAGATTCACGATATTCAAACGTTCGCTTAATGGAAAATGGGTCTTTTGAATGTGAGATGAGGTACTCATAAGTGCGGGAAGTAGCAGTAAAGCGTGTGTGTACATTACTTTCAACACTGAAGATATGTAACACTGCTATTTCTTTTGGTAGGATGCAATTCACTCGAAAAACTATATCGGATACTTCTGTTAATTCTGATTCAATTTCAAAATGAGCGTAAAACTTCTTCGCATGAACTCCAGTGTCCGTTCGTCCACAGCCAACCGTATAAATATCTGTTCTTAAAACAGTGGAAAGCGCTTCATTCAAACATTGCTGAATAGATTTGGCGTTCTTTTGAATTTGCCAACCATGAAAGGGTGTACCATCGTAAGAAAGTTTGATGAAATATCGATGCGCCATGGGTCGGCAAATGTAGTTTAGAGAATGAATGTTGAAACACATAAATTGAATCATGGCAAGACCTCTGCTTGGCTTGCTGCTATGAGGCTTAGAACGCTTCCATTGGCCTTGGCATCGACCATAACTGGAGTAGGTTTAGCCTGCCATCAGGGTGCTTATGATTTGGTGATTGCCTTATTCACTGCTTTTACCACGATTTTACTGCAGGTGAATAGCAATTTAGCGAACGATTATGGTGATTATTTAAAAGGAACGGATTCGGAGGATCGAATTGGTCCAGAAAGAGCTTTGCAAGCTGGAGTGCTGAAGTCCACTGAAATGAGAAAGGCAATTGTGCTTTTCAGTACACTATCCTTTTTAAGTGGACTTACATTGCTTTATTTATCACCAATAGACTTGCTTGCGAAGGGTATTTTATTTGTGGCCGGTGTACTTGCTATATATGCCTCAATTAAGTACACCGCTGGCTCTAATCCATATGGATATAGAGGGCTTGGAGATGTGTCTGTAATGGCTTTTTTCGGAATTATTGGAGTGATTGGCGCCTTTTATGTCCAAATGAATACAATGCCTTGGTCAATGATATTACCTGCGATGGGCATTGGATGTTTCAGCGCTGGGGTATTAAATGTAAATAATACAAGAGATAGATTGTCAGATATAAAAACTGGTAAAATCACGCTGGCAGTGAAGCTTGGCGAAGAGAATGCCCGTAGGTATCAAGTTTTTTTAATGGCGCTTGGGGTTGTTTGTTTTGTGGGTTACGCCATCCTTTGTTTTGATGATTGGAATGACTGGATTTTTATTATCAGTCTTCCATTATTTTCCATAAATGGATATAAGGTGTACACCATAAGGGATGATGCTAAACTGGATCCTCTATTGAAACAATTAGCGATGTCCACATTTTTGCTATCTATTTTGATAGCTCTGGGTATGTGGTATTAAAGTTCTACTTCAAGAAAATTTCGGGAAGGTTTACATCAATTACATCAATTACCTCAATATCTGCGTGTGGATTTGATGCAACTAAGAAGCAAATGTGACCGTAATAGTCCATTTCAAATGGATTTATATATCAGGTTTTTGCGTTAAAAAAAGCGATGTCGGGTTGAATGTAAATCTCTTTTATATCCACACTTTCTTGATCTCCATCAGCTTTTAAAACACTCTCTTTTATGGTCCAGAATTCATAGAATCTGCGCAATGGAATAATGTGCGAATAGATTTCTCGCCATTCCAAATAGGTCATATTATCCCTATAATCGCTCAGGTTAATTGGCTTCAATCGTTCAATATCAATTCCAAGAATACTTGATTCGCTTATAGCACACACCGCTACAGCACCGTCATTTGCTAAGCTAAAGTGTGGTGCGTCAATGATGTATGGTTTTCCAGATTTGGTGAAATCAAGGCATTCAAAGAGATCGTTCATGTTGGCTCCCATTTCATTCATGCCATGCCAAAGCATCAATTTTCTTGCGAGGCTTCCATGTTGGTTTTCCCAGTCTTTTTCAGCATTTACCCGATCTCTCAGGTCCTGAGGAATAATGCTCATAAGTGCGTTGAAGGTCTCGTCACTCCAACGTTCGGTCACATGTGTAGAATATACTTTGATTGAATTCGTCATAGCTCAATGCATCGGATAAATCTATTGTTCTTCATAAAGCGAATGGGTTGTTTATTCGAAGGTTTTCACCGTAATCTCATTCCAAAGCCTTGCGAGCTTATTACCGATGC
>CALKOP010000234.1 GCA_938091155.1 uncultured Flavobacteriales bacterium
CAAGCCATTAGATTCCTCAAACTCATCGCTCAGTCCATCACCGTCAGTATCTTCATAAACATCTGACTTATCTGTTGGGCTTGAGTTTGAAGCTATTTCTGCCCCATCATTTTGGCCATCCTTATCTGAGTCTGGGTTTGACATGTCTGTTCCTGCTATCATTTCTGCAAGATTTGATAAACCATCACCATCATTGTCGGATCTAGCATCTTTTGGATCAGATGGGTCCAAGCCGTTAGATTCTTCAAACTCATCGGTCAGCCCATCACCATCAGAATCATTAGCTTCTAACCCACCTACTGTAGGGTTTGTTTGGTCAGGGTTCCTTTTGTTTGGTGACTTACTAAAATCCTGAAAAACATACAATGCTACTAGGCAAACCACTAAACTCAATAGGCCTATGGCCGAATAAAGGACTATTTTTTTCTTTACAGACTTTGTTGACGGGGTTGAGTTTTTTTCATTCGCAACAGGACTTGATTCCCCTTTCTCAATAGGAGTCGCTTTTTTATCAACCGGAAACCCCGTCTCTTGTTTATCCGCTGCAAGACTTGATTCTTTCTTCTCGGTGGAGAATCCCGAGCTTTTCTTTTCTATTGAGAATCCCGAGCTTTTCTTGCTTTTTTCATTCATATCACCTTCGCTGTCGCTTACAGTTAAAATCTATACGCATATTTATTTATCAGTGAAAGAAGACCTCCCTCATGTCCTTTTCCAATTGCCTCAAAACTCCAGCCGTTTTCAGACCTTTTAAATTTTCCAACTTCTACAGCGTCACAAGCCCCAAATTCGTTACCTAATGTATAACGACATAATTCCTTGTCAGATTCTTGATCCCATATTCTTCCATAACAACCGGAAACTTCATTAAACTTTGTTTGTTTATTGCCTTCCTGGTGTATAGTAACAACTACGACAACTTCCTTAATGTTATCAGCGATGCGGTCAAAATAGATCCACATATCTTCGTCATCGCCATCATCTTCGTCATCGCCTACTAATTCATCTATTGCGCCATAAACTCCACCGTCTGTGGAATATGGTCTTGGAGCATCCTCACCATCTAAGACTTGTTTTAGCTCAGAGTTGAAATACACTAAATCGGTCATCGCTGGTATGTGACCGTCCTCACCCACACAAAATGCTGATACATCAAGGTCGGCGTCTGTGTTCCACCCGAGTCCTACTCCAGCAACTTTTAGACTTGGCAGCTCTTTTGATAAATTGAATGAACTCCCTTTTTCTAAGTTAAAACCACTCATAACGATAATTTTTTAAGTATAGAGTTCTACTAATGCACCTAAGCCTCCTTGAAAAGGATCCCCCATTGCTTCAAATCCCCATTCATGGTCACTGCGAAAAACTCTACCAATTTGGACTGAGTCGTAACCTGAGAATTTTTCATTGAGTGTAAATCTACAAAATTCCTCGCCCGTATCCAAATTGCAGATTCTTAAGAATGAGTTACTTAAGTTACTGAAGTCTTGATTTTTTTCCTCTGCACCATCAATAGTCACGACAAAAACCATTTGAAGCACACTTGGGCTAACTTGATTCAAATCAATATTTACTACCTCATCATCTCCATCGCCATCTCCTGTTCTATTATCACCTTGATGGATGACAGCAGAGTCTCCACTTTTTAAATTGTTATAAAACACGAAATAATTGTCATCGGGAATCTTGAAATTCTCATCGAGCATAAAGACTGATACATCACAATCAATTTCTTCTGAGTAACCTTCAGCAGGGTCCCAACCAAGGCCGATATGGACTTTATTGAGGGAAGCACCTGCTTTTTTTAAGTCTATTTTTTGCTTTTTTTCTAAAACTATTGCCATTTCCTTATGTTAATTAAAAGTTTTTGTTGGGCTTCCATATTCGTTAGCGTTGCTTTCACCTTCGCCAAAGAGAAGCCAAAGAAAATAGTATGGTATAAGTTGATACCAAGCTGAATTACCTCTGTCGTGGCACCTTTTGGCACCTTGGGCGATCATAAACCATAAAAGTACTATTAATGTGAAATTGAGCAATGGATATTCCACTGCAATAGCAGCCAAAAGACTGTAAAGTACAAGGAAGATAATGCAGCTAATTCCATATTCTTTTCGTCTAATCCTGCCCTTAAATGAGAAAGGCGCCCTAAACATCTTCCTTTCTAAATTAGATTCTAAGACATTTTTCGAGGAATCACTTTTGAATTGAACTCGATCCTGAGTGTGTTTTTCAGAGCGCCCTGAGGCATCTAAAATAGAACTTGATTGATCATGATTCTCGTTCGGAAAATACTTTTTAAGTTCCTCAATTTGATTGGCATTCGTCCAATCAAGACCTTGTCTCCAGACTAAAGTCGATTCCGATATTTTCGGTATTAATTCTGTTACATCGAATGGTCCGAGTCGCTCTTCTCCTGAACTGTAATAGTATTTATGTTCTGTTTTTTTTTCTAAGTCAATTCCCATAATATTTTATTGAAGGGTTATCCTTTTGATTTTAAAGAGGGTATTGGTGGGGGGCCGGGAGGAGGCCCCTCATCGCCAATCATTGTTTTTGAATTTATTGCTGGGGTTTTCGGAGCGCCTGACGTAGGCGGTTTAGTTGCTTTTGGAGCAACGGGTGGTTTTGGCGCAGCAGGTGGTTTAGTTGCCTTTGGCGCAGCAGGTGGTTTTGGCGCAGCAGGTGGTTTAGTTGCCTTTGGCGCAGCAGGTGGTTTTGGAAGTGAAGGTGGTGTAGTTGCCTTTGGCGCAGCAGGTGGTTTTGGAAGTGAGGGTGGTTTAGGTGCCTTTTGAGCTTCAGGTCTGGGTGAAGCAGCAGGCCGAGATGGAGCAGCAGGTCTAGATGGAGCAGCAGGCCGAGATGGAGCGGCAGGATCAGCTGCTGCAGTCGGCGTTGGAGGGTTAGAAGTTGCTCTTGTGGGCAAAAGGTTGCCTTGATCTATAATTTTATCATTAGAATTTAGGTGTGAGAGACAACTTAATGTATCTAAATCACAGACATTCACATGGCTATACTTCTGTCGCAGTTTTTCTAAGAGAATCTCTCCTGCTATCGCGCCAATAGGCAAAATCAAGCTATCGATTAATGTCGAATTGGAGTTCTTCAGGTTATCCTCTATTATTTCATGCAACTTCCCGTAATCCGATCTGAAATCTACTTTATCATTTACTTCTCTTAGTTTTATTCTAACTCTTTCTTCGGTTCCATCTGAGAGCCGTACTGTATCTATAGGCTCTTTTTTTCCTTGCTCTAGATATTTCAAGGCTAAGGGCATTAATCTTAGAATTTCGGATTCTTCCTGTTCTTTTTTGAATGGAGCATCTGCTTTATCCACCGCTTTATAAAACAACATTTCAGCAATTATCTTTGCCTTAGGGTCGACCCCTAATCCAGGAATAGATTTCAATGATGTTGGAGACTCTTGAATTCCCTCGAAATGTGTTATCCAGAGATCATTTTCATATCCTTCAATGGTAAAAATAGACTTGAAATTATCTAAATTGCTTTGCTGGTTGTAGCAAGTCAAGAAAGCATATGTTTTATTGATAGCCTTGATCTTATTATAACCAGCTGTTTGAAAAACATTTGAGACTAATCTTTTCTCTTTATCGAGAAGGTTCGAGGAATAGACTAAGATTAATTGGTCTATCGAATTCTTAATATCCGAGTTGGAAACATCCTTATAAAGATCATCTCTAAGTAAAGACTCCATTATTTTCTCGAATGCTGAAACAAGAATTTTCTTGAACTCAAATTCATTCGAGCCATAAAGTGAATATGTCTGCGCCGGCTCCTGTATGAGGTCAAAATAATTTCCAAACGCATCACTATCGCCTCCGTAAAATCTCTTTCTAGCATCAATGCCGAAGCCGAAAACATCTCGCGTTGAGTAAAAATATAATGGAATAACGGGTTCTTGCTCGAACTTATATTCTAAGACCACTGAGTTATCCTCAGAGTAATAAATACTCATACCTTCTCGAGAAAGGTATACAAAGACTTTCGACAACATTAATCTACGGCAATCTTTTTCAAGATCACATCTTCAAAAAACTTCATTCCCTCAAGAATAATAATAGGAGCTACATAGTCAAATGGCTTATCTGAGGAACTTGATTTTTGAGCTTCCTTATACTCTTTCTGCTGCTTGATATAGGATACAATATTCATGTTTTGAAAACCTTTCATGAAATCTTGCTGCGTAACCTTTAAGCCAAATACATTGGTAGCAACTTGAAAATAAACATGTGCGAATTGCATAAATCTTGGGCACGGAGTATTCGGGTCTTTCGCCAGATGAACAAATTGACTCCCGAGGTTCGCCATCATGTCGCCTGTGATATAATCATCGGCATTCATTTCTGTTATTCCTGCCTGGGTCTTAGCCTTAAAGCCATCTTCTCCAATTATTTCCAATGCAGCATCGGAGACGTATAGCTTATCAGACAGATTTTCAGCAGCTAGTCCCATCGAAACCTCATATTTTACGTTCTTATTGGTTCTTGGATCCATTATTGGAGGTCCACCTAAATGTTGCCTAGCCAAATCATTCCCACCAAAACCCATAATGAACATATCCATGTAATATTTTTCGCTGGCTTGAGGGTTAATTGCTTTGAGCCAGTCCATGATTCTTGAACCCTTGCCTGTAAATTGTATTTGAATCTTAGGCGGTCCCCAAAAATCATTTTTGTCCTTGGATTTATCGATTTCTAACGTGATTTTGTTTGATAGCTGACCAGCATAAAACAGAATCAATCCTGTGATGTATAAATTAACACTTACTAGTTCAGGGCAGTTTGCTCCTAGACGCCTATAGAAATCATCAAACTCAGACTCATCTAATCGGTCGACTAATTGCTCGAAATAGTAAGGTGCAGTATTCGGAGAGTACTTGTTTTGACCTTTATTGATTCCTTGAATTGTCACCCCTTTTTTATCGAGAACTTCTTTGAGAACCTTTTGAAAATTAGGAGAGTGTTTCGTGGCGTGAGCAACCCTTTGGGCCGCAAAGCGTATTGAATTTTGCTTAACCATACAAACACCTTGCTTCATCGGAGCAAGCGCCAATATATCTGTGGTGCTTCCTCCAATATCAAAACATAAAACCAATGCATCACTATCTAGCTGTAAATTTTGACCGATAAGATAATTTGCGACAGCACATGATTCGGTAAGCGCACTATTCGTGTCTACTTCCTTGAAACTAAAATTTAACGGATCATTACTTACTACAATCGCTTTTTGAGCTGGGGCTGGTTTATTTTTATCTTCCCAACCACTATTTCCTTGCTGGGTTGATGAGTCTCCCCCTGTTCCCCAAGAATCAGAACCAGAACTATCTGCAGCCGATGGCCAGCCACCATCATTTGCATCGTTTTGCTGCGGTGCTGTTGACCCGGCACCCCAACTATCATTTGAGTCAGATGCCCCCCACGATGTGTTGTTTCCTGTGTCGTAGTCCAAATTGACTGTTCCCAAACTAACCTTTAAATTGTGGTCCTCACTTAAGGGATTTACTTCTTTTAAGCCCTGCCAGATATTGTCGTATTTACCGATTAAGCTATTGCTCATAGCCGATGGATAAGACCACTTCAAAGACTTAGGGTATAGACCCTTGGCAAACAAATCGGAGTATACCTGAAGTAATAAGGTTTTCAGATATGACTTTTTATAACTCTCTTCTAATGGGTCATTCGACCATTTCATATTATGAACCAGCGAAGCCTGCCCAATGCTTCCTTGTTGATCCCCAAAGTTTAGGAGATATCTGTTCTCTGTTCCATCTTCTATAGGCAAATTCTTTTCAAAACAGGGAAATCCTCCTGTAACATATTGAGAGGACTTTTCTGCTACTGAACCTTTACCACTCATTCTGTTTTCATCATGAATGGTTAAGACTGATTTGATTTGATTGCTCTCTATCTCATCATTTTGAAAAAAGAAAACCTCATCTTCTCCAGCGGGCTTAATATTATTATCCTTTTCATCTGAGGCTAACAAAGACACTCTTCTATTTGTGAATTTGAAACCAACAGGAGAGCCGTTCTCATTGTCTCTGTAGGCTATACTAGTATTGGTGCTTCCAAAATCCACTCCAAGATGAGCTTCTTTTAGTTCACCACTAAGGCTCAATTTATTCTGTAATTCGGATGAATGTTCGTTACCATATTCAATGATGGCATAACCCGACATGTTGCCATTGTGCGAGAGTCTTAGCCCTCTGAATGGGTTCTTGCTTTCATAAATCTCATATTCATATCGAGTGGCTCCAACTTTCGAAGAATGCTCAACTTTTAAAGTTCCTAGTTCATCATCAACAACACCATTATCTGCTAGATATTTAAAATCACCTGAATCGTTAAGGATGAAATCAAATTGCTCAGAGTTGGCATCACCAAAGAAGGGCTTAGCCTGCCAGTTGTGGCTATTGTGAGGCATTTCCGAGTACAAAAAATATTTATTCCACTTTTTACTAATAAAGTTTGGCCAAAGCAATAAATCCTGCCCGCTTATATCTACCGGAGCAACTTTATAGACGGCAACATCATCGTTCAATTTTTTGCCCGATTGATCAATATATGTAATAATTATTTCGAGCGCCTCTTCATCAATATCATAGATTCCTCGAATAGTAGTTTTTGTGTTTGCTTTGGTATCTAATCCGAGGCATGTTCCAAGATGTTTTCCAAAGATTTTTATTCCAAGTGGGGATAGAGGTAACGTAAAATGTCTAAAATCATTTACCTCACCCTTAACAGTGGCCCTGAGCAGCAGTATGGATTTGTTTTTTATGAAATCAGGATCACCCTCATCATCTACGCAAGCAATTTTACAAGTCGCGGGATCTAGAAGGACATCCTTTGGGTCAAAAACATCACCGTCACCAGTCTGACTAAAAACGCCATCTATACCACGTAATTCTTCTGAATAATTGAATAGAGCGGCAAAAGGTGTCTTGAAAAGATTAATCGGAGGCGGGACATCTGACTCAAATTTTTGGCCTTTCTCCTTGGCATAAGAATCAATTTCTTGAAGCCAATTTTCTAAATTACCAACTATGTTGCTATAGTTAGGCTTGACTAAATCAGATATTTTGTACTGATTTTCAAATGCGTTGATATTAGATAGGATATGCTTAACATAATTCCTGAGTTTAGTCAATTCATCCGGAGTTAATCGCTGGGTTGCAAGAGGATCTGTTAATTTACCAATAGTTTGAGCATCCGTTTTCTGTTCTTGAACATATGCGGATGAATCCCCTGCCAAGTTGTATGAATTGGAGGTAAACAAGAAACTATCAGGGGACGTACCTCCGATAACCTGATCCTTATAGATAATTACGTCAATAAATGGGACGTTTTCTATATCTGAAGGATTGGCCCAAAGTTCTTTTCTTTCGAAAAGCATGTTTCCAAAGGAACCGGTACACTCATATAAATTCGAAGTGTCTTCGCTTGTCTTGCCGTCAGAATAGGTTAAATAAATTCTTTTGACCTTAATACTTTGGGCATTTATTGCCATGCAGGAGATTAACCCCTTCCATTCACTTATCAGGAACTTATAGAAGCTCAGTAAACCACTTCCCGAATAATCTGGATCTGTGACGCTATCTAGAGCTATTCTAAACATGTTTGCGCGGGCAAACACTGTTGGCATACCTGAGACAACAGAACCAACGTTGGCCCCCCCATCTGCGCCTATAGCAGGGGTTATTATTTCTTTAGTAAACGTTTCTATGTTACCTATTTTACTCCATTCAAACCTAGCGCCTTGGGGTGCTGATTTCGATTTGATGACTAATGACTTAATCTCTGACATAGCTATTTATTCCCTTAAATTATTTTCTGCGACTTTGACAGCGCGTTAAAGATGTGGGCCAAAAACTTCTCATTCGTAGTCTTGCAATTCTGATCTTCAGTAGGTTGTGTTTTATCGTCTTTAAGAGTCGAAATGAAGGTGTCATATCTGTCACCAAAAACTCCTCCTTTATCCCAATGATATTTCTCATCCTCAAATAATTTTCCAACGTCTAATTTATGCAGCTCTTTGGAGTCTCTTGAAAATGCCTCGTCCATGAAGACAAAAGAACCAGGGGCAGTTGACCTAACTTGATAAATCCATCCTGCTTTGAAGTTTTCCCCTTGATAATCATATCCAAACATTTTCATAAAAGCCTCAAGACCATCCGCGTACTCATCAGTTATACTTGTATATAGATCCACTTCTTTTTGTAACCGATTTAATAAGCCCTTGACTCCTTTATCGCCAAAAGCACCCTTATTCTTTGATAGAACAACATGAGCAAATGCGAAAAATGTACCGAGTCTGTTAGCGAAGAGTTTTCCAGCATCTTTATCTCCTATGAAATCATTAAAATCAAACTGCAGTGTATTGTTTTCAAAGCCAACTGATTTGAAAATATATTCAGCAGCCTCAACATCTAAACCCTTATCGCTTGAGAAAAAATCATACGCTGCACTAGCGCAAATCAGTTCCGCAACGTGACATGAGTTTTTTTGCGATTCACCACCAGTGATTGTTTTTGTGTCCTTCCCTTCCTCAGAATAGTTTTTTGTATTTGCTGGCCACCCAACGTGATACATTTTTTTGTAAGTAGACTGTACGGTAGGATCTGACTGATAAAACTGTAGAGCAGCCTGACTATTAAGGCTAAAAAAAGAACTGTCTGCAATTACGGAATTCTCCTTCGATGCCATTTGAGAGGCATCGGGTTTTTTGAATGAAAAATATTCCGTTAATAGTGTTGCTCCAAATTTAGCTTCCGGATCTAACCGTGACTTATTGCCTGATCTAATTTTTATTGCATTGTCAATGGCTTTGGGAATAATTGGAATAGAGGACGCCCCAGTGCCCCCGAAAATTGAACCTAAGACAAAGATTTTCGCATGCTCTCCTGCTTTTTCGATTTTCTCAATGAACTTTTCAAAGGCTTTATCCTCCGTTTTCACGTCTGCACCTAGGTGCAATCGTCGAGCTGATTCAATCAGCCCATGATACATAAGATAAGATCCTAAATGCGTTTGAGCTCTGTATCCATGAGCTAAGTTAAATTGCTTTACGTTTTCATCTAGAAATAAATCTGACAGCAACTTGTTGTTTTCTTTTACCTCTCCATCGCCTTTGTGGATATGAGATATGTTATTGAAATTCTCCCTTCCCGCACCATCGTAGTTGGTCCAAAATTCATGTAAATTCAATTTGGCACTAAAGAAAGTATTTGAATTTACGTTTCCACCTTCGCTACCAGGTGAGAACTTAATTTTATTGTATTGTCGAACTAAATTCTCTGCCCGAGCCTTATTTCCATTGGTTTGATCTGTGTCGAGAGTTAAGATATCAATCTCCTTAGAATCAAACATC
>CALKOP010000235.1 GCA_938091155.1 uncultured Flavobacteriales bacterium
TCAGCCTCTTTGCGCACGGTGGAGTGAACTTTGAGCCCTATCGTGGGATATTCAATTCATTGATTGGATCTGAGATTGACAGTATTGAAACGTATCCAGCATCCGAAGGGTTTATTGCTTTTCAGGATAGTCAGAAGGAAAATGGCCTGCTGCTAAACCTTGATGCTGGGATTTACTATGAATTCATTCCAATGGAGGATATACATTCAGAGAACCCACGAAGACTCGGCTTATCCCAAGTAGAAAAAGCCGTTAATTACGCCATTGTACTTAATACCTCTAGTGGTCTTTGGGGGTACCTAATTGGTGATACAGTAGAATTTGTTTCTACATCGCCATATCGAATAAAAGTAACAGGGCGAATAGCTCATTACATATCCGCGTTTGGTGAGCATGTAATTGCCGGAGAAGTAGAGAGTTCGATGACGGAAATAGGGGCCAAGTTTGGATTGAATGTGAGCGAGTTTCATGTCTCACCACAGGTGAATCCCAAATCTGGACTGCCATTCCACGAATGGTTTGTGGAGTCCGAGGTGGATATCGATCAAGGCGTCATTGACGCCTTAGACCAAATTATGTGTTCAAAAAACAAGTACTATCAGGATCTAATTGCTGGAAAGGTCCTGCGCAGATTAGAAATTATAGTTGTCCCGAAAGGAACTTTCAATCGATACATGGATTCTATTGGAAAGCTTGGAGGACAGAATAAACTTCCAAGACTATCCAACGATCGAAAAGTAGCCGATAAGCTTTTGTCTTATCTATAGTTTCCTTTTTCCCACCAGCTGTATTCTGCGCACTGCTCGGCTTTAAAAGCAAAAGTTAAATAGTCTTTGTTGCGCCAGAAATAAACGACATAGTATTCGCCCGATGGAATCTTAAATTGAGGCGGCAATACCTTACCTAGCATTTTGCCATTTCTACCAACCGTTACTTTTTGGTTTTCATAATCAGAAAGCGGACCCCTATAGTAAGGCTCTCCTAATTCAGCTACTACCTGGTCTGCATTAGCCTTGGATTCTTTCATGTTCTTAGCTATTTGCTGCATCAATTTGTGAAGATCGCTATTCGTTGTGTCGCAATATGGGTTGTTGTAAGATGCTAATCTCCGGTACTCTGCACCCAGCTCTTCTATACTTGCGGTTTCCATGTCTTCAAGCGCAGTGCCACAGGCCGTTGGCTCTTGCGCTTTAATGCCGGTTGAAGTAATTAGACCAATGGTCAAAACTAGAATGAATGCTTTCATATGATTGAGTTTAAGCGAAGGTAAGTATAGCTCAGAGAATTGACTTTAAAGCCCATAGGTGAAACCTACATTTATTATTGGGTTGCGATATGGGCTGTATTTGTTTTGAAGCACATTGAACATAGCTGTAACTCCAAATCCAGCTCGTTTATTTATACGATACATATAACCACTGCCAAGAAAAAGGCTATTTACATTGAATCGTTCGCCACTCCTAGCCCAATCACCATTTAAGGCCTCTGTTTCCACATGGGCGAATATGTTTTTAAAAATGAAATAGCGAGAGAATAGAGACGCACCGTAAATATGATCTTGATAGCTATAACTCGAATATTTAATGTTGACATAGCTATAAGTAACTTGTGAACCAACAGACCACTGATCATTAATTTTTACTCCACCCAGCGGAGCTAAGTTTATGTAAGTGTAGTTGCCAAATTGAGCTCCCATATTACCACCAAAAAAGAGGCGATCTTTAAAACTCTTTTTTTCTTTTGATTTTTCTTCTTCAACACTTTGTTCCAAGGGTTCGGAACCTAAGTCTTGACTAAATAGCTGGGGACTTAAGTGTAAAAGAAATCCAATTGCAAGTATGTATTTGATTTTTATCAAGTCACACGAAGTTAAAGTCAAACTGATCAATGTGAATGGATTGAGATTTAAATTAAGTTATATCCAATAGGTTTTTTTCCAATCATAAATAAAAAAGTTCGTGCATCAAAAAATGTTAAGAATTCTATACCAAACTTCTCATGATTATTCTTAGCTAATTCTATAGTATTTCTTTCTCAACTTTAAGTGCACAAAACAAAAGTCCTTTAAATGTTCAAGATAAGCTTGAAAGCCTAAAAACATCCTTAAATGAGGTGACTATTATGGATCTTGGATGAATGGTAAAATTAAGCCAAGAAATCGAGGGTTTTGAAAATGATAAATTTTTAAGATTAGATGAATTTCAATCTAAACTTCAGTATTCTTTGACACACTCATTATCCCATCTACTAATTGGGGTGTTATTGCATAGACTGAAGCCAAATCGAATGGGCAAGTTGATGCCAAATTGCCTGTGCTAGCCACATACGTTATAAGCAAGGATGGCAAAGTAGTATATCGTCACTTCGATTATGATTATAAGAAAAGAGCTTCTGTTTCCGCTATTTTAGACATATTGGATAAATAGAAACTTCCTAAGGGAAATCACAAGATTCATCGTCCCTAATTATGAATGAAAACTTAAGGACATAAATTCTAGTTATTAGAACTAGTTTCTGAGAAATTTTGGCTTAAACTGATTGGCACTGAATCCACTCAAAACGAGGCGCTGAATAAACTTATTACCGATGGCGTATTTCACTATAACATTGCAAAGTCGCTTGTTGCGCATGGCAATTTGAATCCAATAGTTCAATCTAAGTTCTCCCCACATTCTTCGATATATTTCTTTGTCATATACCAAATTGAAATCAGCATCAAAGCGATTTTTTTTGGCAGCGTTGCGAATATGATCGGCTGCAACACGACCGCTCCTAATGGCATTTCCAATACCCTCACCAGAGAGTGGGTTGATTAAGGAAGCGGCATCGCCAAGAAGCAAGTATCGATCACCAGAAATGGCCCTCTTTTTACTTCCTAGAGGCAGACCAAATCCCGTAATGTCCTCTAACGCCTTTGCATCTTTAAAACGATCCTTCACGTTCGGATGATTTTCAATTATATCTTTCAAAAGCTTTTTCAGGTTAGGCTTTCTTTTGGCTACGTATGAACTCAACATCCCTAGGCCTATATTCGCTCTATTGCCGGGCAGCGGGAAAATCCAAAAGTATCCAGGTAGCAACTCATCGTAAAAATGTAGTTCCACTGCATTGTCTTCGCTAAATCCACTTACATTTTCAAAGTACTGACGTAAGCCTGCACAATGATGGTTTTTATCTACTGTTTCATCGGAAAATGCTCTAGCCACTGCCGAATGCGCTCCATCAGCTCCCAATACTATTTTAGCTGTGATAACAATTTGAGATTCAAGGATGACTTCAACTCCTATATCGCTTCTATTCAAGGATAGAACTTTAGAGCCAGTAAATGGGACTACTGCATTTGACTTAATTGCCTGTTTAAACATGAAATCGTCAAAATCGACCCGTGGCGAAACATACCCAGTTAGGTTTTTTGAGTTTAGTTTTAAATCTGCGAATTGGTAGTTTGGTGAAACGAAACGAACGGCATTGCACCAAATTTTTTCTTTGAACGAACTAAATGCTTTGTCCGTATCCAAGGCTAACGTACCGAGTTGGTTTACAACATCGGGACTCAAAGCGTCTCCACATATTTTATCTCGTGGAAAGTCATCTTTATCAATAAGTGCAACGCTAAGTCCAGAGTCATGTAATGCAAGGGCTGTGGTTGTTCCAGCGGGGCCTGCTCCGATTATTGCTAAATCAAAGTGATTCACTTCAACAACTCCTTTTTTATGTTGTAGAAGGTATTAAAAGGCACATCTACAGCAGCTGAATTGGCTAACCAATCAGGTATATTCCCACCTGGATCAGCATTGACGATGTATTCTAGTCTGCATTTGTTGGCACCGAGTTTTTCGACAATCCAAAAAGTATTTGATTTCTCTATTCTTACAATGTCTACTTTCCTCGGTAAATAGGCTGGTAGTGCGCGTGCAACAGTTTTAATGTTGCCTGTTTTTTTATCCATGTGAAAGATCAATTCATACACTCCATCTCTGTCACTTACAGGCCAAGGTGCGTCAGTGAGAGCATATTGTATTTGTGTAGAATCATTCGGTCTGCTCAGTATTTTTAACTCTTTAGTATCAGGAAATGCATTTCGATATTTGTCCATATGTCTTAGGAAATCCTCAATTTTCGCTACACTCAAATTAATTTCCATTTCAGCTCGAAATGCATCCAAACCATCCCCTTTCGTTGGTTTAGTGTAGACCTTTATACCATCCTCATTTTTTCGCAATTCCCAATCTTGAGAAAATCCAAAAAGTGAGCAGAAACAAATTAGAATAGTTGTGGAATTTCGAATCATCTTGACGAATGTAACTCTCCGTTGCACTTATTGCTCATTATTTGAAAAAGGCAGGTGCGTTAAGATAAAATATTTAGGGATTTTGCTGGTACATTTGGGTTTGGACAAAACAGCCTGACGCAGAGAATACCAATTAATCGTATGATGTTATAGATAATAGCAGAACTGAAATGCTGAAACATTTCGACTCATTGTTTTCGCAGCTTTTTCTAACGAAAACCATTTGCAGTATAATAACGCCAGCTTTCATAACACGAGCAAATCCATTTAAGGATAAAAGGACTTGATAAAACGAGTGCAGTAGCCATGACTGCTAAATGACGGAAAAACTTCAAGAAACTGTTTTATGAGCCTCCTCCCATTATCGTCTGGCTGAGAATAAGCTCATTTGTCACTTCAATTCCCTCTTTTTATGGTAAACATCACTTAAGTGTTCGAATATTTCGTCCCTGTGATTAACATATCTGTGCGAAATGGTGTGAGCAAGTTCAATCTTACTTTCATCATGTCTTTCAAAGAACTCTTCCAGTTTGTTCTCGAATTCTTCTCTTGTTCTTTCCTATCTAATCGTTTTTAATTGATTTCAAAAGAGTAACATTGAAACCAATGCAGTTGTTCTATTAAAACGCTGCAAATACCATGAATAAATAGCCTTGTTAAGAAAGAAGTTCCTAGTTCTCGCTTCCATAATTACACTTGCTGGTGTTGTCATAATGTGTGATCAAATGGTGACAGATC
>CALKOP010000236.1 GCA_938091155.1 uncultured Flavobacteriales bacterium
TTCCCTGATTTGGTACTCATACGTTGACCAAATATTGTTTTTTCTGGAGCGTAAAAATGAGCTCCAGAGCCAGATGGTATATGAAATACCGGATCTGCTCGCTGTATTAAATTCCCATCATATTCAGATATTTGATTGAAATCGGTCTTATTAGTAACCAAGTCGCTTAAGCTTTCGTTTTCATAATCACTTTTGAGTTTTAGGAGCTTTGATTTGTCCTCTTCGGTACGCTGATGATCCAAAATGATTTTGTCCTTAGCATCACTATTGGCATTGTATTGCTTGATGTAGATTTTATGAAGTGCGCTTAAATGAAGTGATAGCTCTTCGATGGCTGCTTTATTAAGGTTTTCTGTAGTGAACTGATCAATAATATCGAAGGTCATTCCATGCGCGGCCTGATTTTCTTTCTCCATTTCATTGCGAATGGTTTTCAACTCTCTTTCAATTTCCTCAATGCTGCTTTTCGAATGGTCCCTCAACCAATTATCAAGATTTCCAAACTTAGCCTTAAGCCTTGCTATCCAAAAGTTCTTTTTGAAGTTAGCCTCGCTCGTTTGCTGATCGTATTGATAGAATAACTTCTCGTAGTCGTTCTCCATAAATTGATTGACAGCGAGTGCTTCAAAAGCCCATCTAGAGGCCATAACTTGTCCAATAGGGGGGACGATGCTTTGAGATGTGATAGTAGGATTTAGACGTTCAAACTTTACTAATACACCGCTAAAAAGAATCTGAGGTATAATTAGAAATGGAATTAAAATGTAAATAGTAACTGCCGAATTAAAACTCGCAGATATATTCAATCCCAACATATTGGCAAAACATGCTGTAGAGAATAGGATTAACCAATAATCCCATAACATCCCTTGTATGCCAAGAATAAGGTTGCCAACAATAATGAATGAGAACATCTGTATAGCACTAAGAATAAACATGATTAATATCTTAGAAATCAAGTAGCTGCCTTTACTTAAATTCAAAAAAGACTCACGCTTTCTTATTTTCTGATCCTTAAATATTTCTTCTGCACTTACTGTGAGCCCTAAGAAAAGCGCGACAATAACCGACATGAACATGTATATAATGATATTCTGATTTTCGTAAAAGACGTATTCGCCAGTGGCATCAGCGCCTACCATTACATAGCGTAGAAAATAGCTTAATATGAAACCCAGTAGTGGTGCCTCAAGTAGATTGATTGCCAAGTATTGGTTATTCGTTATTTTAGACAACACATCTCTTGTAATGAATACCTTAAGCTGGTTGAATGCGTTCGGAGTCTTAAATTCAACTTCTGGTATTTCAGGTTTTTCCTTATTCGCCTTTAGATCAAACTTTTTGAGGTAAACATCATTCCATTCTCTAGGAGAGGTTTTGCGCTTTTCAGTCAGATTACCATACTCATCCACAACCTTGGCCTCAATAATGTTGAAAATCTGTTCGGGATTCACATTACCGCATTTCCTGCATTCGCTTTCACTTTGATTAATGGCTTGCACTTCAGTCTTGAAGTATACAATTGCATCTAACGGATTCCCAAGATAAATTGGAAAACCACCGGTATCCATAATCATGAGCTTATCAAACATTTTGAATATCTCAGAAGATGGCTGGTGGATAACGACAAAAATCAATTTCCCTTTTAAGGCTAGTTCCTTTAAAAGATCCATGATGTTTTCAGAATCTCTCGATGAAAGACCGGAAGTCGGTTCATCAACAAAAAGCACCGAAGGCTCGCGTATGAGTTCTAATGCGCAATTCAATCTTTTTCGTTGTCCACCACTTATTTTTTTATTCATCGGGTTACCAACCTGAATATTCTTGATCTCGAAAAGGCCAAGCGCAACAAGTGTGCTGTCAACTCGCTCGCGAATTTCTGTATCATTTAACCCATCGAAACACAGTTTTGCGTTCAGGAATAGGTTTTGATATACAGTGAGCTCTTCAATTAATAGGTCATCCTGACTGATGTAGCCAATCATACCATTTACACCATCGGTATCATGGTGAATATCAATTCCATTTATCGAGACGCTTCCGGAATAGGGTGTATAAGCCCCATTCAAAATATTCAGCAAAGTTGATTTACCAGATCCTGAGGCACCCATTATTCCAATGAGACTGCCTGACTCTTCTGAAAACGTTAGCGGATGACATCCAATTTTACCCCCTTTAAATCGATAAGTAATATCATCTACAGAGAAAATAATCTTGTTTTGACTAAGATCACTAAGGAAACTGCTGATGATGTCACTATAATATATTGGGCTTACCTTGGTACTTCGAATAGAAGATCCTTGGGTTAGTATATACGTTCGTTCAGGGTCAATAATTTGACCGTTAAGAAGCAATTCTTCATTGCCAAAAAACTTAATGGCATACATCCCGACACTATCAATTTCTTGCACAGCGAGCGTCCCGCTTAACGATTCATGCTCAATATGCTTATTCTCTAAACGATTGGTGAGTTCTTTTTGGGCATTTATAATAAGCACATTAGATGCATTTGCAATAGTTGTCTCTGAGCAAGTTACAAAGTCTTTTAATTGCTGAAGCTCTTCATGTGGTATATTGAACACTTCTGATATCGTGTCGACAAACTCTAATTCTTGCTCAGATGGTGTTTTATCAATATTAATGTATTCAACAAGTCTTAGAAGTACGAAGACTTTTTGTCGCTGCTCAAGCTCTGCGTTAATTTGTGTTCCAATTTTCAGGAGCTTAACAGAATTTACGGCAGTTTTCTTACGCTTTCCTTCCTTACGCTTTGAAATTTTGTGGTGGGTTTCAAGGTATTCGTCATAGTGACCCAAATATGATTCCACCTGATCCTGCGAGAGACGCTGCTTTAGAAAGTTTTCTACAACAATTCGGCTCTTGTTATTTAGGTCATCAACATCTGCAATTATTGCGAACAATTGCATCAATGCTTTTAGCAGCTTCTCACTCATCTAAATATATCTTAATCGTCTGGCTAGGATCATAGCCAAAAATAGTCATGCAGGCCAAAAAGCCACACCATTCGCCTCTTTAATTTTACATACAATCCTGTTTTCGGTTTTCCTTGAACTTTATAATCCCGCCATTGTCCATTTCTAAGAAATAGAGACTTAAATTCGCATCATGCAAATCATATCAAATAAAGCTTTCGTCATCTCTGCTATTATTCTTTGTGCAGCGCTCTCACGTATTATTCCACACCCAATGAATTTTGCTCCACTTGGAGCTATGGCTTTGTTTGGAGCTGCTTACTTTGGTAAGCGTGGCGCTGGACTTCTGTGGGTTATGATTGCTTGGTTCGCTAGCGATTTGATCTTAAATAACTTTGTGTATTCAACTCAATCTGGATTTTCGCTTTTCACTTCAGGCGCGATTTATATTTATGGCAGCATCGCGCTCATCTTCGTTTTAGGAAAGTTGCTTTTTAAGAAAATTACAATTTCTAGAATGCTGACAGGTAGCATATCTGCTAGCATTGTCTTTTTTGTAATTAGTAACTTTGGAGTTTGGATGCAAGGCACATTGTACCCAATGAATTGGGGCGGATTTGTAGCATGTTATTCGGCAGCTATTCCGTTTTTCCAGAACACTGTGACTGGTGACCTGATGTATAGTGGGTTACTCTTCGTTGCTTATGAAAAGCTCTTTCGTCAACAACTGAACGAAAGTAGAGTCGAGCAATAAATACTAACTTCTTGAGACGATAATGATTTTTGATTCTTCAGAAATATTATGAACAAAGCCATTTGATAAGTGCTGGAGCTCCCAATCTATTCTCAATAGACTTGCGGTACTTTCTTGTTTGTTAATTAGACAGAAAACACTTCTAGTTTCTAATTCAACTGCGCCCTCTGCAATAATTGAAATTTGATGATTACCAATTTTGATGGTGTTTGCTAAGTTGCTCACAGAATCAATCATTCCGTTTTAAACGTAATATAGATTCTGTTTTTCAGTTGATGAAGAGAATAAGAATGTCCGTCTATTTTAAAATTAAAGCAATGCAAATCGGAATCACTAGGTGAACGCACTAGGTGAACGCTAACGACCGATTTAGATCGGCATCATCTCATGGCTTTGCGGGATTGACCGATTACTTCAGTTTATAAAGATCTGCGGATACTTATTACTTCTCAATTGCCTTTTCAAGCAATTTCTCATAAAAGTCATGCTTTTCCATGTCGTTAAGACCGAAATAAATTCCGCTCAATATTTTTATCGTATTCGTTTCATGCGGGTCAATTGAATGTACCTTATCTGCAAAAGGAAGAGCCTTCGCAAAAAGCAATTCAATTTTAGACTGAGTATCAGCTAATTTATCTTGATCACCATCATAATCCATGCTAGAGATCAGAGCAACCCCTTTGTTATAATAGTATGTGGCAATTTCGTTGTTAGCCAGTATATCTTCTGGATTATCCTTTACTGACTTTTGTAGCTCAGCCAATGTATTGTCTGTTGCTTCGACTGGATTGAAATCATGAGAAGCATTCTGTGCGTTTAGGCTCAGAGATAGAAGGAGAGTAAAGGCAGCGTTTATAATGATAGTATGCATGGCTTTGAATTTAGTTTCAGATTGAATTACAATTGCACAACCGTAAAGGTTGCATTGATCAACTCCATTACAAAAATCCTTCCAAAACCTCATTTATCTGATCACAGGCCCATTTTATTTCATCTTCGGTAATACACAATGGGGGAGCGAGTCGAAAAGCATCGCGGCAACTTAAGAAGTAGAAGCCAATAATGCCGCGATCAAGTAAGGCGTTAATCACTTCGTTTACCTTTTCTTCAGAGGCCAACGCAACGGCAAACATGAATCCAATTGATCTTAATTCAACAATGGACTTATGCGATATTAATTCATTAAATAACTGTGATTTATGTTTGACTTTTTCAATCCAATTTTCATTGGTCATAACCTCTAAACTGGCCAAGGCAGCAACGCAGCAAACTGGATGTCCACCAAAGGTGGTTATGTGTCCTAAAACGGGATCATGGGTCAACAGTTCCATGTTTTCTTGACTAGAAATAAAGGCGCCAATGGGCATGCCTCCACCAAATGCTTTTGCGGTGCAAAGGATGTCTGGAACTACATCAAACTGCTCGAAGGCGAATAGAGTCCCAGTTCGACCCATTCCAGTCTGTATTTCATCAAAAATGAGTTGTGCGCCTACCGCTGTGCAGCGCTTTCTCAAGGCTTGTATGTAAGCCTTGTCTGGAATGCGAACTCCAGCATCGCCTTGTATAGGTTCTAAGATCACAGCGGCATGTGCTTCAGTGATACGCTCCAGTTGAGATGTATCATTAAAGTCGATGAAGGTGGTGCCGGGCACAAAGGGGCGAAACTGTTGTTTCTTGACTTCGTTGCCTGTTACGCTTAATGATCCGTGCGTAGCACCATGGTAACTTTTGTTCATCGCGACAACTTCATGCCGACCGGTAAGGCGCTTGGCAAGTTTCAGGGATGCTTCTACAGCTTCCGTTCCTGAGTTTACAAAGTAGCTGCAGTTTAGCGACTCGGGCAGCAGGGAGGCCAGCTTATCAGCCAATTGGTTTTGTGGGTCTTGGCTAAACTCCCCAAAAGGAATTACGTGCAGGTATTTGTCCAGTTGCTCAATGATGGCATTGATCACATGAGGATGCCGATGACCAATGTTGCTTACGGCTATTCCCGAAATCAGGTCTAAATACTTTTTGCCGTTTTTATCCCAGATGTAGCAGCCTTCAGCTCGTTCTACCTCAATGCCCATAGGGTAAGGACTTGTTTGTGCCAAATGTTTGCTGAATGCCATGGTTGCAAATGTGGGAAGAATGTGTTGAACCTGCTATCGTAATGTTTGGCGCTTGGTTTATCTGAATCTAGTTTTAGTAGTGTTAAACTCTTTCCGAACCCTGCATCCGATCAGCTATGGCTGAGCAATGATGGGCAATACACATCCTATGTTATCTATTCCATTTCGGGCCAAGTAGTGCAACATGGCTGGTTAAATGAAAGCCACATTCAGCTGATTCTCGACAATAGCGCATATCTGTTTCAAGCTCGGATGATAGACGTATCCAAACGATCTCAAGCGTTGATTATATAGCACTAGCAGCGATATTACATAGCATGCCGCTCGCTAGGGTGTACCGAGATTAATTGTGAATTCACCGCTCCCAAGAAAGCCTTTTCTGCACGATAGCCACGTAATAGGATCATGTTGGCGAGTAGCTCAGATAATCGAGATATTCCATAAAAGGTCTTGCCCATCAACGAATGAATAGCAAAGTATCGCTTGGCCTCAATCTGCTTTAAGATTTTAAGCACTGCCAAATGTTGTGGCATTGGTTTGATTCCTGGTCGACTTGGAATGACCTCTAATTCACCTTGTGGGTTTAATGTTCTTTTTTCGCTGTCGTTTTCGGTGAATCCCAGGTAGGTATAGCCCACAAACACCCCTGTTTTGTGCAATTCCTTTTTTAAGCTTTGCGCAAGCGACACCATAGCCACCTTGGCCGCAGAGTATATGGCGTGTCCTCCTAAACCATTGAGTGCCGCCATACTTGAGATAAATAATACGCCACCTTTTTGTTGTTTCAATTGGGGTAAGGCTGCTTTTGACAAGTACACCGAACCCATCACGTTTGAGTCAAATACTTGTTTTATAACATCGCTGGCGGTATCCTCAAGATCACCGTAACAAAACATTCCTGCATTATTCACCAGAAAGTCGATTTTCCCAAATTGCTGTATGGCCTGTTCAATCAAGGATTGGCACTCTGCTTCGCTCCACACATCAGCTGCGATGTAGGCTGCGGAGTCACCGGCATAGGCAAACTCTTCCAGCATGGCTTTTGCCTTTGAAGTGGACCTTCCGTTTAAAACCACTTTCGCCCCGCGAGACAATAAGGTATGCGCCAATATGTTTTCCACACCTTGTGTGCTGCCTGTAATCACAAATACTTTATCTTGATAGGTGTTTTTGCTTGCGACATATCCATTTTTTATAAACCAATGAGCGCAAGCTCTTACCGCAAAATAAATGGGCGTCTGCGGCATGTTGAGTTCCTCTAATGCTTTGTTTGTGTCAAAATAGGTCTTTGCCTTACTGATGCGCGCCATCGTGAAGCTGAGCTTTGGAGCTTTGTTTTAATGCGTGCTACTGAACTGAGTAAAGCGCTAACGCCCAATGTGAGCGGGTAGGGCGCTATAAGGTTCGCAGATTTCACCGCAAGGCTTTTGTTGACATAGCTTACCAATTGGCTAAAGGATACGTTTTCACCGCGTGCAATGTAGCATTGGCCTGTGCGGCCCATCGTTAAGGCATTTACAGCAGTTCGGGCTACATCGCCTGAGTATACCACATTTTTGCCCCCCGTTGCCACGCCTTGCATACCACCTCGCATCATGTTTAAGATCAAAGTACGCGAAGTCGGACCACTATCATGCGGACCAATCATGTAGGTTGGGTTAATGATGATTACAGGGAATCTTTCGCGCTCATGCCATTGCAGAAGATCATGCTGCACTGCCGCCTTAGAGTCCATATAGTCCATTCCGAATTGGTCATCATAGTCTTGAATGCTCTCATTTCCCATAAATTCTAGGTGTTTTGGACTGAAGGAACTTCCTGTACCAATGTGCACAAAGCGTTTGATGTGTAAGGTTTTTGCAGCTTGAGCTAGTTTCAGTGTGGCCTCATGGTTGATTTTCCAAATTTTTGTATCTCGCTTAGGCCAAATTTGAGTAGTGGCTGCTACATGAATGATGTAGTCGCAATCGCTGAGTAATTCAGCGTAGGGTAGGTCGCTGGTAATATCTCCTTCAGTAATGCGAATGGGCAGCGAGTTGATCATGTCAGTATTCGATCCGGGATAGACAGATGCGGTTACATCGTAGCCATCTTTTAGCAGCGTTCGGATGATGTATGAACCAAGCATGCCGTTGGCTCCAGTTACAAATACGCGTGTTTTTTTTTGGTCGACTTCATGTCGAGGAGTTTTGATTAGAATTCAAACCTACGGTTATCTGTAGCGCTGAAGAAACAAGTTTACACTATGGTTTTTGGTGCTTTTTGCGTTTTCTGCAAATGCATACAGTCGTTCATTCAATAGTTGCAGCAATCGCAAATCTCCTCAAAGGAGCGGTAAAGTATTCTGTCAGTTCGAGTGATTTCGAGGTACGAGAAATTGTATCGAGAACGACTGTTGAAAAAGCTCGTTTCCATTGGGCTGTACAAAAACCATCGAGTTCTCAGAAAAATGGAATGCCGCTGGTGGATGGGACGCATATTTGAAATCGAAAAATAAACCGGCTTAATCGCAATGGTATATATCAAACGATGATTGTTGATATTGGTTATGAGAGTCAAACGAATATCTAATTCATAGGTTGTATTATTGATCCAGAGAACTATGAGTGAAGTAATAGAACAACCGGAAATTGTAACCAAGTCGAAGCCAAAGGTAGAGTGGAAGCCACTGCCAGAAGTAGAGTCTCAAGTGACAGTGCACTGTGTCGTTAAGAATAATGGTTCGCCTTTTTGCGCCATTCGAGTCTGGCGTTCTACCTATTTGGTGGATGCGGCATCAGCCCATCAAAGCAAGTTGCTTCACGCAGAAGGAATTGTATTCCAACCTCAATGGCAGATGATACCTATGACTGGTGTTGCTCGTTTCACCTTGATTTTTTCAGCTTTACCCAAATCATGCAAGCAATTCAGTTTTGAAGAAGTGATTCCTGAGGCAGGTGCATGGAGCGTGAAAAACATCAAACGCAATGCGATGGACGTGTACAACATTGAGTTGATCTAATTCTAACAACCCATTATTTTTCTGGATAGTGTATTTTACAGATCGAAAAACCACAAAAACAATGCGCACAATTATAACTTTTGTATTCTCATTATTCTTCTTTGGAATCTTTGCGCAAGACACTTCCATGACAAGTGATTCAGAAACGGACCTTATCTACCACATTGTTCAAGAAAGCCCCTTATTTACTGGTGGTACCGATAGCCTAATAGCTCACATTA
>CALKOP010000237.1 GCA_938091155.1 uncultured Flavobacteriales bacterium
TTGCTTTTGTTGCGAATGCAATCTACTTGATATTTCTTATATAATTCTTGAAACTCTCTTAAAATTGGCAGTTGATCAGCATAACCATCAACCTGATTGAACTGAAATTTAGACTTATTAATGATCAAGTTTTCGTGCTGACCATGAACTTGAAACAATATATCCGTCACTTCCTTCAAAAGGCTCAAAGAAACGGGTGAGTCATTAACAAACGCTCGACTTCTGCCAGCTCGGGTAAGCTCTCTCCGAATTATAACTTGTTCAAATGCATCGAGCGAGTTTTCCTTTATCACAAAGATGAGCTCATCTGAACATGGTTCAAAAACGGCCTCGACCACAGTTTTTTCCTCTCCTTTTCGGATAACATCAAAATCAGCTCTTACACCTGATATCAAATTCAACGCGCCTAACATTAGTGTTTTTCCTGCTCCAGATTCTCCTGTTACTGCTATAAACCCATTTCCAAAGCTCAATCTAGCTTCAGCAATAAGCGCGTAATTCTGTATGTAAAGCTCTTTTATCACAATCCGCAGTAAGCATTCAAATCTAAACCCAAAATCCGTGACACACCGTGCATATGGATATTTTTGCGAACAATTCTCATGGTAGTAAACTTACTCATACTCCTTTCTTATTTGCCTTTACGGACTTTGTATGCAATCAGTAGAGTTCTCAGTTTAATGCTAAACTACGGACTGAAATACAGAAAAAAGGTCATCTACGGAAACTTGAAGAATAGCTTTCCAGATAGAACTGAAAGTGAGATAAAGGAAATTGCCAGCGAGTATTACACTTATTTATCGGAAATCACTGTGGAGACGATTAAGCTTTATTCCATGAGTGATAATGAGCTGAATAATCGAATAACATTCGAAAACCCTGAGATTCTAGCACAATATCAAACGAATGATAAATCAGTGATTATCATGATGGGACATTCTGGGAATTGGGAATGGGCAGGCGCGGCAACCGCTGTGAAATTTAGATTTAAGACAATTCCTATCTATCGTAAACTCAAAGACACTTCTATGAACAGGTATTTTAAATTCATGAGAAGCAAACACGGAGGACAGCCAGTTTTAGATTCGGACATTAGTGGTGTTCTGGCCGGGAACATTAGTAATGTTGCGCTTGCCATGCTAGCGGATCAAACACCTAGAGGACGCAAAGGTTGGTGGCTTAATTTCATGAATCAGATTACGCCATTCTTTCGTGGTAGCGAGATTCTTGCAACACGTAATACCGACATGGGAGTTGTATTTGCTCATGTTAATCGTACATCTCGGGGTTTTTACAGCATCCATCTAGAGGATGCGCCAGCAGATTGGAGAGCAACTCCGTATAAACTCACAAAATCGTTTGCTAGATTCTTAGAATTTAGGATTAATCAAGACCCTGAAAACTGGCTTTGGTCTCACAGAAGATGGAAGCATAAACCAAGGCCCAATAGTAAGTTTATTGATTAGATAGCTCCCGCCTCGATTAATTGAACAATGCTTTCAATCTCCTTGTCCTCGCCATATGGATCATATGCTGATTTCAAATCTTGACCGAACATTTTTGAAAACGATTGCCAGAAAAATGCGGATACATTTCCTCGGAACTCTTGCAAAATCTCATAGCTCGTATCTCCCGTTTCCCTATCAATAAGTTTTACCAGAATACGTCCTTGAGTGGTATTCATTTTTCGAATCTCACCATCAAATTCCTTTTTCAACTCATCTTCAATCTTTTTATAATACTTCTTACGAGCACGCTCACTATCAACAGAAGCACGCTCATCTTGATATTTTTCGAGTAAGTCGCTAGCTAGCTTAGCATACGGATACATTTTCTTGACATTGTACTGCAATCGATTAAAGCGTTTTCTATGTGCTTTAGTCTTGAAAGTTCTCTCCGCTACAATTTCTACGTAGGGCATGTATTTCACCGGAAACGTGTCACCATTGATAACCTCGGCCAGCATCACAATTCCCTCCTCTTGTGCACGCGCACAATGCGAATGCAGTGTCAACGCAAAAAAAATGATCAAGAATGGTATGACCGTCTTCATTTTCATGAGCCCTGTAAACCCAAATGTCATACCAAATTCGCTATTCACCTTTTAGTTATGTTTTCGATTGGCTTTCCAACTATTTGAACTTCTTTGCTTGTTTTGAGCGATTTCACCCTCCAAATCATTAGTGTCTTTTGAAATGCCAAGGAAGGCGCTTAATGCTAAATATTCCTCTTCATTCGTTTCATCAAGCATTTCCGGTAAAAAGTAAGATTGAACAAAATGAGTATCAAAATTTCCACTTGTAAATGCCTCGTGATTGATCGCAAATTTGCAAAATGGAAGTGTTGTGGTTACTCCTGTAATCTTGTATTCATCAATTGCTCTTGTCATTCGATCAATTGCTTCTTGGCGATTACCTGCGTAGGTAATTAGTTTGGAGATCATTGGGTCATAATAGATCGGAATATCCATTCCTTGTTCAAAACCATCGTCTACTCTAACTCCCGGACCTTGCGGACGCTCGTATGTCACCAACCTACCAATATCAGGCAAGAAATTATTCTGTGGATCTTCCGCATAAACTCGGACTTCCAAAGCGTGGCCCTGAATTATAAGGTCGTCCTGTATAAACGCTAATTTTTCGCCAGCAGCAACCAATATTTGTTGACGAACCAAGTCTACTCCCGTGATTAACTCGGAAACTGTATGCTCTACTTGAAGCCGAGTATTCATTTCAAGGAAGAAGAAATTGTGTTTCTCATCGAGTAAAAATTCAACGGTTCCTGCACCGATGTAATTGCACCCCATAGCTAGATTTACAGCACATTCCCCCATTTCCTTTCTTAATTCAGAGGTTAATACACTTGATGGTGCCTCTTCAATAACTTTTTGATGCCTACGTTGAATACTGCATTCTCGTTCAAACAAATGCACTGCATTGCCATGTGCATCTGATAAAATCTGAATTTCAATATGGCGAGGTGATTTCACATATCGTTCAATAAATACGCTAGCATCACCAAATGCGGATCTTGCCTCGTTCATTGCTAGATGCAATTGTTCATCAATTGACTCCTCGTTCTCAACAATACGCATCCCTTTTCCGCCACCGCCAGCTGATGCTTTAATTAGCAAAGGAAATCCAACTTCTCTAGCAACATTTTGCGCCTCTTTAAGATTGACTATAGCACCTTCTGATCCGGGTACCAATGGTATATTCTGAGCCTTGGCTGTCTCCTTTGCAGCTAATTTACTACCCATAACTTCCATGGCCGCGGCAGAAGGTCCAATCAAAATGATCGATTCCTTTTCAAGTCTTCTTGCGAATTGGGGATTTTCAGACAAGAATCCATATCCAGGATGAATCGCATCTGAACTTGTCTTTCGTGCAACATCCACAATTTTATCAATCAGAAGATATGATTGATTGGAAGAAGCTGGTCCAATGCAAAACGCTTCGTCTGCATATTTCACAAAAGGTGATGTTCTATCTGCATCAGAGTAAACTGCTACCGTTTTTACACCCATTTCTCGGCATGTTCTCATTATTCTCAAGGCTATTTCACCCCGATTTGCTATCAGTACCTTTTTAATCTTCATATGTTAAAAGACATTGTCAATTTGTGATAAATAGAAGTTTGCAGAGTATTTATTGAACCTGAAATTTCTTTATACTGAACTGTTGTTTGATATAACCCTAAGGTATAAAAAAACCCGACTGGCCCTGTTTGGATACCTAACCTAGCAACTAAATTCCCCCATCTTATATATTTTGACTAATCACTTCTCGATATTTCAAGATACTCAATGTAAAGTGGTACGTATGTATAAATGTATCCGTGACCTATATGAAAACCAATGGGCCAGGTATTCTCTGCTGTTGCATTTCTTCCGATGTTATAAACGCCTAAAGCACCTATTTCTAAATGTCAATGCCAGCCTTAAGGAAATCATTATGCAAGAACTTCTCGAACTCGATCAGCTGCCTCTTGAAGTAAGATAGCTGACTGAACTTTCAATCCTGAATTATCAATTATTTCTTTCGCTTCTGATGCATTCGTTCCTTGCAGCCTGACAATGATCGGTACTGGAATTTCTCCGATATTCTTATAAGCATCTACAACGCCCTTTGCTACTCTATCACATCTTACTATACCACCAAAAATATTAATCAATATAGCTTTAACATTTGGGTCTTGAAGAATTATGCGGAAAGCATTTTCTACTCGCTCAGCATTTGCGGTTCCTCCAACATCAAGAAAGTTTGCAGGTTCACCACCACTTAACTTGATCATATCCATAGTCGCCATTGCTAAACCAGCACCATTAACCATACAACCCACGTTTCCATCAAGCTTCACGTAGTTCAAACTAAAGCTTGCCGCCTCGACTTCCGTTGGATCTTCTTCACTCGTATCCCTCATTGCAGCATAATCAGGATGTCTGAATAGTGAATTCTCATCTAGAGTCACTTTAGCGTCAACCGCCATTATCATATTATCACTTGTTTTTAAGACTGGATTAATCTCGAACATCTCAGCATCACAGCCTTCGTAAGCCTTATATAGAGA
>CALKOP010000238.1 GCA_938091155.1 uncultured Flavobacteriales bacterium
TGAAAAAAATTGGGTGCATCGATGAATTTTTTCATCCAGGCAATATAGAAACCCCCATTTACGCGATAATATGTACTAAAGTCTTGCGATCGAGTCTGCCCAGTAACTAATGGCGATGGGTCTATAAGGGCATTCAATTTAGCTTCATTCTCCTCATTAATTGTCATGGAAAGCTGCACGGGATCTTCCATTTCACAAGTACTTACTACACTAAAATCATTGGGCTTTAATAGTTCGAAGCCTTCCTTTATATGTTGGGCTGTGCGAAATGGGCAAGTTGGCAAAAACAGTCCAATTCGATCGAACTGTTCAACATAGCCATCTCTTGCAGCTATGTTCTTAATGAGATCGATGACCTTGATTTTATCTCCTGCAAATCTTTCATCTCTCTTTTCAGGAATTACACCTTTGATTTCACTGCCACATTCCAGAATTTCATCATCATCTGAAGAAAGTATGATTCTATCAAAGCAACCGCTACCAACTAATGCTTCTAGGGTATAATGAATCAATGGTTTACCGTTAAGCAGTTTTACATTTTTACCCTGCAATCTTTTAGAACCTCCTCTAGCAGGAACAATCGCTAAATTCATCCCCTAGTCTTTTATTATAAACGCTGGAGTCATAGAAAAAGGAAACTTCTGAATCTTAACTCTCATGTCCTTAAAGAACTCATCTGCAGCTTTTGTTTCTCCATGGAATACTCCATAATCATCAAGGATTAGCACACCACCTGGAACAATTTTATCATATAGGTTTTCCAAAATTGTGACGCTTGGCTCATAAATGTCAGTGTCCAAATTCAAAAGGGCAATCCTAAGTTCGGGGTGATCTTCAACATACTTTGGAATCGTTGAATTAATGTTTCCAGAAATCAATTCAATCTTGGAATTCATTCCTTTCGCATCAAGTATTTCGAATAATTGATCTCTTCCAATACTTTCATCGCCAGCTTGAGCTGTCCAATCCTTTAACTTATCCATATCAAGATGATCCGGAGCCGGAAATTTTCCAAAAATGTCAAATCCAATAATTTTCCGCGCCCAACTTTCACCAAGTATGGATCTAAAGTGGCACCATCGAACAAACGAAGCACCCTTAAAGACACCACACTCAACAATTTCTCCGGTTAAATCATTTACCCTTTTAAAAAGCTCGTAGTGGGCTATAAACTTGCTTAATCGCTGGGTACGACATGAGAGGTAGAAATTATTCTCGTACTCGAACGCCTTTTCAATTTCTGGTAAGTTTATCATGATCTAAAGTGTTTTTCTAGTTTTTCTAGTGCTATCCAAAATCCTTCCCCATTGTTTTCATGACCTTGCCAAATCTCTGGAATGAACCACGAGTTTGGTGAGTGTATATTCAACTGATCTGCCATCATCGGAAAATCCACCTCACCTGTCCCTATTTGCAACCCTTCTCCTCCTGTGCCCTCAGAATCAGCAATGTGATTATGTGCTGAATATCGTGCTGTCTTCTCTAAGAACTCATAGAAAGAATAACCGTAATGAGCACATGCCAATTTTGAATGCGAGGTGTCTAAACATATTCTATAATTATTCTTTTCGCAGAAATCAGATATTTCATCTGGGTCCACAAATAGATTATGAAATTGTTGTCCACCAAAATGCCAAGGGAAAGGCGGCATGGTTTGAGGTAGAATCTCCACATCTGAAGTGTCAATTTGAGCCATACTTTCTATTAAAATTTCGTATCGCTTTTTTCTTTCATCGGCATTCAAAAAACCGTTGTCCGTAAACCCACCAACATTGGTGACGATCATCGGTTTGGTATTTTGATTAAAATATTGATTTAATTCTTTTGTCACCTCTATTACCCTCTTCAACTCTTTTATGGACCGATTGCGATACTCAACATCTAAAGAAGTTAAATCAAGCGTGTGGTCATTCGCGAAAAGCTCTGGACAATGAACTACAAATCCAAATGGCATCTTTTTATCGAAGTATTGACTCATGTCAATTTCGAGATCCTTGTAACTGAGATGAAATTCTACGAAATCTGGATTTGTAGCAGAAACCAGATCTCCATAGTCATGGTAGCGAACTGGAATCCCCCATGGCTGTTTGAAATTATAATCGCGCGCTTCTGTTCGATCATCCGAAATATCTGATGGGTAAAAAAAGTCGCCCTCTTTGAAATCTTTTTTCGCCTTAGACCCAATGAGCTTATCCAAATAAATGGGTTGCAGACCTTTCCCTGGACTCTTTATTTCAACCATTTCTCTCGAAATATTAACTCCTTTCTCAATTGGAGACTTGGCTACAATACTCTTTGCCAGGTTTACCCTATTCATTATCTCGCCCTGGCTCAATACACGATCACCAGCAGATCCGAGGCTTTCTTCGACCTCCCTGATTCCTTTGATCATTTCATGAAACTCACCAGGCAAAAGGCTTGCCTTATGATCGTTACCCTCCATGGAGCGGTCTATCGTAATGTGACGTTCAATCACCTTCGCTCCTAAAGCAGCAGCTGCTATTGAAACATTTATCCCTCGCTCGTGACCAGAATACCCAACAATTGTTTTGAACTTTTCTTTCATCAAGCTCAAATACTTAAGGTTAATATCCTGTAAGGGAGCAGGATAAGTAGAGTTGCAATGCAGTAGTATGAACCTAGCCCCGATTTTGGATAAAAACTCAACGGTTTTTTCAATCTCTACTTGACTGCTCATGCCTGTCGAACAAATAAGTGGTTTACCAGTGGCGGCAATCGCACCAATTAACTCATGATTTGTAAAATCAGCCGAAGCGACTTTATAAGCTAGCATACCATATTCTTCAAGAGCCCCTAGGCTAGATAAATCCCATGGGGTGCATAAGGGTATAATGCCTTTAGATTTACAATAGTCAAAGACTTCAATGAGTTGTTCATTGGTAAGTTGAAATCTAGATAAAAGATCAAGGGTATACTGAGAACCTAAATTCTCCGAAATATCATTAGCATCACCCTTGTTGATGTATAACTCGTCCAAATTCCGCATTTGAAATTTCGCACAGTCGGCCCCTACTCTTACACATTCGTCCACGAGGTGTTTGGCTACGTCAATATCGCCATTATGGTTATTTCCAATCTCGGCAATAACAAAACATGGGTTCGCGTTTCCCACTGCAATATCACCAATATAAATTCCCTCAGCTGGAGTTTCTCTTCTTGCTACTGCAGTGAGATGACCTTTACTATCGATGATTGGTACAAATGCTACTTTCTCTAGCAGTCTTCCAATTTCATCGTCTGTTTCTTCGGCATTGGCTTGAATAAATGCTGAATTCGCGACATTCATTATCGGGGTATTCAAATTCGGTTCCTTGTTTGCAATTAACCATCTTAGTATATCCCCATTTGTTATAACTCCAGAAACAAAGTTCTGAGTGCGGACAACCACCAATATTCGGCCTTTGCGATCATCTAACTTGACCAATGCCTCCAATAACGAAGCTTCCTCATGAATAATATATTGACTAATATTTCGATCTAAGTACATTTCTAGATAAGTATTCTATTGGATTATTTCAAAAAGTGCTATTCCCATTACCTATATCAAACAGTCATTCATTTTTCGTAGGTATAAACACCATCGCTATGTGATGAATATATTGACCCATTTGAACTACAAAAAGGCAGCGAAGGTACATTTAAGCACAACATCTAATTATCTAGTATCTAAGGTGTAATCTCAATTTGAATTGAGCTCAATTTGAATTGAGGGTTACAAAATCAATTAAAGTACTTTTTGATTCTTGAAAGGATCGATAAAGGTTGCTGATCTTGAATTAGTTTTTTTCTCTCCTGAATTGATCGAAGTGTCCTCGTATGACCGCGCATGACTCTTCTTCTCCCCTTGCTAACTTTACCAGCTTTGTGAAAGACATCCGTATCAAATATGATTAAAGTTCCAGCCTTTCCCTCAATTGGAATTGCCTCCCCGAATTCATCGGTAAGCTTTCTCGTAAACTCTCTGTTGCCAGGTAATATTTCATACGAGTGATTTTCCCGCATTTTTGATGTCCATTTTTGAGAACCGGGAACACAACAAAAGGCTCCATTTTCAACTGTGGTATCCTCCAAATAAATGAAAAACTTCAATGTTCTTGCGATGTCGTAATGTAATTGCTGCGCTACATGTTCTGAAGTTGAAATATCTTCAACTAAAAAAATTTCTTTATTGAAATCAAATTCCTCTAATAAATATGCATCAGCAACTTCCTTGAAAAAATCTGATGAGAAAACACGATAGGACATGCTTTTAGCATCGAGGTTTCTAAGAAAAAGCTTGCGCCCCTTTCCTGCCGAATAATCCAATTTTTTCAAATAAGCCGTCTCGATGTCTGAATGTATGAACTGCTCAAATTCAGCGTTTAGTGCTGATATTTCTTTTCGATTAAGATAACCATCAACTACCAAAACGCCTTGTTGATTCAGCTCATCAAGATTGAAAATATTGTTCATAAATCCCGCTTTTTATTAAAAGAACCTATGACTTTACTTATGTTCCTCCTAGGATTAACAAAAGACAATACTGTCAGACCATCAACACTGTCTAACTTCAGACCTCCTTGACCTAGTCCTAATTGTTTTTTAAAGATGAGCCTATCGCTACGTGGATCGCAAGAGAGAATAATAACCACCTTTAATCTTTCGACATCATCCTTTAATCTCGATATTAACGCATCCTGATTTTCCCGTTTTGTCATCCACCAATTAAAATCTACAACCACACCATTTAGCCTATGCAATGAGGCAAGGTCTTGGTGAATCGCACCTTCCAATCTTAAGCCAAAAAGGCTAGCTACAACCATAGCTCGTTCTCTGTTCCTAGCAACAATCTCAAAACCATTCACACTTTTCTTATCGAAAAGTTTAATGAATCGAATGAGAATTTGTCCTTGTTTAAAATTTGCAACCGTAATTCCAAACTGCTCTATGTCTTGACCATACTCATCCCTGATCCCTAAGACATTCTCAGTAATAATCGCTGTTCTCCTATGAAAATGCTTTAAAACCAACTTTTCGTTGTCATCAACAATTAAAGCATCTCTCGAGGTATCGCCCCATATTTTAAATGGCCCTTCTTCCGTACCTATATTAAAGGAAGCCCACCATTCAAAATCACATCTTCTATTATATTGATCGGCTTTCATTAGTCCACCTTTGACTAATTTATCCAGAATGGGACCTACACATCGATAACTAATATGTGCAAAGTCAGCCTTATAATAGTTAATGAGAAACCCGTCTTGGTCAATCAAATCTGGATTAAAATCAAATACTTGTATTCTCGAGTCCCCTTTTAGTTTTGATAAAAACTTATTGGTATACAGCATACGAATGTCATTATACAAATCATTAGTACCAGGTAAAGATAAACCGACACAAATTTTATCATTCAAACGGATTGCAATCGACTTCAAAACCTCTACATAGCGAATAGCACTATCCTCCAATTCGACAATAATTTCGGCTGTAATTTCAGAACTCTTTCTACGAACATGCTCAACGTCACCACTAAAAAGAAAAAGATAAGTACTATCTATTGAAAGGGACTGCTCGATTAGTGCAATCACTTTAGAAGCTACCTTGTCCGCATTTTTTTTCGTAAGGAAATTATTAAATGCCGCTGGACCAATGAAAAGTGGAATAAAGTTTTCGTTAAAGGCAAAAGCCCGAACATGACTATCTCCAATTACTATAATTGGCTTCAAATTCTATGTGTTTTTTTCTAGAAATTCTAACAAAGACTTGAAAGATGTCATATCAATGATTTCCTCCTCTTCAAAGGAAACCTCAAACTCTTCTTCAATTGACATTATGAGGTTCATATGGTTTAGTGAATCCCATGCATCTAGAGTATCTGAACTAGAATCATTGTTAATTAGCTTCGAATCTACATTCAACACTGAAGCAATTATATCTCGTAATTTATTTTCCATTCTCTTTTGTTTTTACAATTTCCTGTTCAACAATATTTAATTCCTTGAGGGTTAGACTATAATGTCTTTCATCCGAGTTTTCTTGATTCCGTGTCATCCCCAGCCTGTCAAATAGATCTTTTACTTGACTATTTTTTGGAGTCGCTACATAATTCGCCAACATTATTTCAGCCCCATAGCTCTTGGCATATTTTGCAATGACTGCGAAAATCGCATTTTCGATGTTACGACCCAAAACTCTACAGCTCATCAAAAAGGTATCGATAACTGCTTCCTTGTTCCTATTTTCAATTATCACTACTCCAACGATTCCATAATCTCCGAATCGATCAGATACCCCAAATGAAAACACCGAATATTCCTTTGATGCAATAAAGCGATCTATATCTCTCACCTGATATCGTTTAGTGCTAAGATTGAACTGATTGGTTTTCTGAGTCAATTGCGCAATTCGCTCGATATCCGAATTACTATCCAAGTAGTAATTCATTTTAAGTTCGAGCGATGTCAAATATTCATTATAATTTTCGAATGATTTCTCATCCTCTTTTCGATTCAATTCAACTTGATACAAGTCCTTTCTAGCCAAGTCTTCTTTTGAAATGGTGGTTGTATAAAACTGACTGATAACAGGAGCAAGTGCCTCCCAATATTCGGCAGAAACTTTGGGGACATGAAAAGTTTCAACCACTGGCAAAGCAGCTTTAACTTCGTTTATTTCGAACAATGAGTCGTCAATGAACAAAAAACTATCTAATCCCAGATTAAGTGACTGGGCAATCTCCTTTATATTTTCAGATTTCGGATTCCAATTTACCTTTAATACTGAAAAATCCTTTTTCCTAAGAACCATATCCTTGCGTTTCTCAAAAACCTCGAGAACATCTGTAAGATTGTTCTTGCTCGCAATTGTTAGTAGCACACCATTTTCACTTGTCTGCTTCATGAGTCTCTGAATGCTCAAGAAATCCGAGTTCAAAACAACTCCGTTCACGCCATCTTCTCCAACAATTCCACCCCAAAGCGTATTATCACAATCTAGCACAATCACCTTTTTTCGTTTGCCTAATAAGGTCAGGAATCTGGCCTGAACAAGGTTGTAATGATTCTTAAAAAAATCAAAGGTATATGGCGCTGAATGAGTTCTTAAATACCTCCTGCTGAAGGCCTTATTAATCCCAACGCGTGAATAAACTCGCCCAATATCAACCAAGCTCATATTTTTCTCCAAACCGATTTCAATAAAGTTATTTAGATTGTC
>CALKOP010000239.1 GCA_938091155.1 uncultured Flavobacteriales bacterium
TGACACTACTTTATCCTGATTCAGATTACAATTACCCTTTGTATAGAGTATCAAAGGTCCATCATCACAATGTTTCAATCTTCTTGGATAGTCCTCATCCAAATAAAAAATCGGACGAATTTGATTCTTAGTGATATGCTCTAATTCCGTCTCTGCTGCACGCAAGGCTTCATCCACATTTAAGTTTTTCACCACTAACTGACCTATACCAGGTACTGTCAGCAGCTTCCTTTTTTGTTGCATCGAAAACTTCGCGAACGCCTCCACAATAGGAAACAAGCTTTTTGGCTCTTGCAGCTCCAATTCCATCCAGCTTTTTTAAAGCAATCTTATAGATTAAATCTTCCATAAATTAAGATCCCAAAAGTAATACTCGCTCGGCTGAATAGTTCCATATCTTCGTCTATCATGAAAGTTTTAGGTGTTATTCCTTCCCGTTTTGCTTCTACCCGTTTTCCGGGTAAACCATTGATTGACATTCTTGGAAAAACGATGATTCAGCGCGTCTACGAACAGGTTTCCAAGTCAAAATTATTGGATCATTTAGTTGTCGCGACTGATGACCATAAAATTTTCAGTCATGTTAGTGAATTTGGCGGAGCTGCAATCTTAACCTCTGTAGAACACGAAACTGGAACAGATCGATGCCACGAAGTGTTGTCAAAATTATCTGGCTACGATGTCGTGATTAATATTCAAGGAGACGAGCCATTAATTGAATCTGAGCAGATTGATAGCCTGATCTCAATCTTCAAAAATCACGAATGTGAAATTGCCACTTTGGTAAAACAAATTACTAATGTGGAAATCTTGCATGATGCAAGTAAGGTTAAGGTTGTTAAGACCACGAATGACCGTGCTCTTTATTTTAGCCGACATCCTATTCCTTATCAAAGGATAGATAAAAGTGATTGGCAAACTCAACATGCCTATTGGCAGCACATTGGAATATATGGTTACAGAAGTGCTGTTTTGAATACGATTGCCAAATTACCCATGTCATGCCTTGAGAAGGCAGAGTCTCTTGAGCAATTGCGTTGGCTTGAAAATGGATTTAACATCTATATCGCTGAAACTGTGCATGAATCTATTTCTATAGATATTCCTGAAGATTTGGCTCGAGTAGAAGCCATAATTCGAAACACTAATAATTGATTCGAATTCTTTTCTTTGTTCTTAGATGAATCGCTCCAAGATTGATGCATATATAGCCGAGTTATTAAAGTCACACGATTGTGTAATCGTGCCTGAGTTTGGCGGTTTTGTTGGAAATTATGCAAAAGCGAAGATTAATCCTGTGAGTAACCGATTCGATCCACCATTTCGAAAAGTTTCGTTCAACAAGCTTTTAACTCACAATGATGGGCTTTTAGCAAGTTTTGTAGCACAAAAAGAACAAGAGAAATTCGAATCGTCTCTTTCTAGATTGAAAGATTATACCATCGTCTTAAAAGATGAATTAGACAAAACAAAAAAGATTCAATTTGAAAATATTGGTGTGCTTCATCAAAAATCAGATGGCACTTTTCAATTTGAACAACTCAAAGACTCAACGTTTTTTGAAGTAGGTTTTGGTCTGGAAAGTTTCTTCGCCAATCAAGTGAACACTTTTGTTAAAGTTCAACCAAGTATTGAACCTAAGACAATAAAAGAAGAAGTCGTTATGCCAGCTCCAGTGGCTGTGAAGCTTTTTCCAACTGTTGAAGCTCTCCCTGCGGCTGAAAAGAAACATAGGTTATGGCCTGCAATCGCGGCAACTTTGGCATTACCAATACTAGGATACGCCATTTGGATTTCATTAAGCACTCCATTGTTCAAAGACACTGATAGTTTTCACTATTCAGATCTGAATCCCTTCACAGAAAAAATTTGTCCAGAATACGAATCTCGCATCCACTTTATAGAAACTATAGAAGAAACGGAATCACTCGAGTTAATAATTGACCCTGAAGCAAAATTCATTGAAATATTTGAACCCGAAAGTCGCGACAAAACCCTCGTAGTTTCACTCGAAGAAAAGTTGGAAAACGCGCCTTCAATACAACGTCAATTTCATGTAATTGGCGGCTGTTTTATTGACATATCAAATGCTCAAGGCTTAACTCAGAAATATATTCAAAAGGGCAATTTTGCCTCTATTGTAGAACAAAAAGGAAACCTATACAGGGTAAGTGTCGCCAGTTTTATTACTCGTTCTGAAGCGTTGGATGCTTTGAATTCACTGAGAAATGAAATACCGAATGCTTGGATTCTTTATAAGTAGTTTTTTAGCAAATGACTATTAGCCTTCTTCCGCAGACTTCTTAAACCTTTTTCCCGAATTTGTCTAATTCGTTCCCTTGTTAGACCAAGGTTATTTGCAATTTCTTCGAGAGTCATCGGAGGCATACCCCCTAAACCAAAAGAAAGTCTCAACACATCGGCCTCACGATCTTTTAAATGTATGAGCACACGCTCTATATCCCTTCGTAGCGACTCATTCATCAAACCATCTGTTGGTACGCTGGACTCACCATTTGGCATTACATTTAATAGGCTATTATCTTCCCCTTCCATTAAAGGCGCGTCAACCGAAACTTGCTTCTGGGCATACACAAACAGATCACATACACTTTCGGCATTTGACTCTAGCAATTCTCCGATTTCATCATTAGAAGGCGGTCTCTCATATTGCTGTTCTAATCTAGAATATGCCTGAGATACCTTTTGAATTGCGCTAACCTTGTTCAGAGGCAAACGAACGACCCTAGAATTTTCCGCAATTGCCTGCATAATGCTCTGACGAATCCACCAAACAGCATATGAAATAAACTTAAATCCTTTTGTTTCATCAAATCGCTTAGCCGCGATTATCAAACCAATATTTCCCTCGGCAATTAGATCCTCTAAGGTTAATCCATGACCCTGATATTGCTTGGATACAGATATTACAAATCGCAAATTAGCACTAACCAATTTGTTTAATGCGGTTTCATCTCCTTGTTTAATCCTTACTGCAAGTCGAACTTCCTCTTCAGCGTTTATCATTTCCTCTTTGGAAACATCGCTTAGGTATTTATCAATGGATTTACTATCACGGTTGGTGAGTTGTTTCGTGATCTTAAGTTGACGCATAGGATGATAGGTTTAGGTTAGCAAAAGGCGCGTCAAATTAGCAATTATTTGATTATTAACAAATTCAACCTTAAAACTTTTCGATTCGTAGTGATATAATGGCCATTAATCTAATCACAACTCCACATTTAAAAGGCTAACCACGCCATTTGTCCAAGATATTGCTCGCTTCTGTAGCCTCGTCCTCTGAAATGTGATGAAAGTTCTTCTCCCAATCCCCAATCTCTTTATCTAAAATGAGCAACACATTCAGACCTTTCTCAGTAATCTTAACGTCAACTTGACGCCTATCCGACTTGCAAAGCTTTCTAGAAACCAGATCTTTTGCCTTGAGCTTATCAATAATTCTTGAAACATTGCTCATCTTATCAATCATCCTATCCTTCAGCAGGTTAACAGATGCTGCTTTAGGATGCTGCCCTCGTAAAATTCGTAACACATTGAACTGCTGAGTGGTTAAACCATAGGTTTTAAAAATCTTGTTTTGCTGACCATTAATCCAACTATTAGTAAATAGGATATTCACGAGTAGTTTATTGTAAACAGATTTAAACTCTTTCTGCTTTATTTCTTCGGATATTCTCGCCATGCTGTGGATTTTCAACGAATATACACCAACATCTAATGTCGCGGTATATTAGTTATCTCTCGCGAAATCGCTTATAAATGCGGATGGCAATCATCAGAGTAATTCCAAGCGCAAAAAAGCCAATAGTTCCATAAATCCAATCCAAGCCATTTTTTAACACGACAACAAACACGATGGCTACTAAAAACATTGCCGCAAGCTCGTTCCAGAGACGAAGTTGAGTGGAAGTCCATTTTACAGTATTCTGCTTTAATCGTTTGTACAGTATATGATTAATGATATGATATCCCCACAAGGCTGTAGTTAGTCCAAGCTTAACCATCATCCAACCGGATGACCAAAGATCAAGGGAGTAAACCATGTAGTAACCAAAAATTGTAGCCAAGATTGCAGCTGGCCAAGTGATAATGGTCCAAAGTCTGCGCTCCATAATAATGAATTGCTTTTGCAAAACATCGCGCTCAACCGCGGGTTTATCCTCGGCTTCTGTGTGATAGATAAATAATCTTACAATGTAAAAAAGGCCGGCAAACCAGGAAACAACAAAGATTAAATGCAGTGCTTTTATGTATAAGAAATCCATCGCTTCAAAGGTAAGCCATGCGCAGTTAGATTCTACCTTTGTCGCAAAGAAGAATGACAAATGAAAGCGAAGAAACCAAGTGAATCATTAGCAATAGGTACGCATATTGTACTGCCTGATGACACAAATACTTTGGGTAATTTGATGGGTGGGCGCCTTATGTATTGGATGGATGTGATCGCTGCTGTTTCCGCTCACAGACACTGCAGTCGAGTAGTTGTAACTGCTTCCGTCAACAATATATCTTTCAACCAACCCATCCATCTCGGTGACTTTGTAACTCTAGAGGCAAAAGTATCTCGAGCTTTTGGGTCCAGCATGGAGGTTTTTATAGATGTTTGGGTTGAGGATCATAAAAGCGCCCAAAAAAGTAAGTGCAACGAGGCTATTTTCACTTTCGCGGCAGTAGATCAAATTGGAAACACAATCGAGGTTCCGGAACTAATACCTGAATCAGATGTTGAAGTAGAGCGTCATGCAGCAGCGTTAAGAAGAAGGCAATTAAGCTTGATACTTGGAGGCAGAATGAAGCCTAAGGATGCAACTGAACTAAAGTCAATTTTTGAAGATCTATCTGAATGAGTGTGGAAATAACCAATGAAGAAGTCTTAAAGGCATTAGCCTTTGTTATGGAGCCGGAACTAAATAAAGACATCGTGAGTCTTGGTTTGGTGTCTGAAATAAAAACCCAAGGAAACACAGTATCCTTTCAGGTAAAGGCATCTAATCCAGCTATGCACTATCGCAAACGATTGGAAGAGGCTTGCATACATCAAGTCAGGCGCTTTCTAGGTGAAAATGTTGCCGTTTTAGCAAAGGTGGGCGCACTTCCCAAAAGTTCTAAAAGACCACCTGAACAGCGAAGAATACTTCCAAACATTAAAAAAATTATTGCCGTTGCTTCCGGTAAAGGAGGAGTTGGGAAAAGCACCGTGACCGCTAATCTCGCAGCTGGATTAGCGGCTCAAGGATTCAAAGTAGGATTAGTTGATGCAGACATTTACGGCCCATCCATGCCCTTGATGTTTGACGTGTTTAACGAGAAACCTAGAGTAGAAGGTGAAGGTGCTAGCAACAAATTGGTGCCAGTCGAAAACTACGGGGTAAAACTACTAAGCATAGGTTTTTTTGCTGAAGCCAACCAAGCTATTGTATGGCGCGGCCCAATGGCAAGTAAAGCTCTTTCTCAAATGTTTACAGATGTTCATTGGGGCGAATTAGATATAATGCTCATTGACCTTCCCCCTGGAACAGGGGACATTCACCTTCAACTTGTACAGCAAATCCCTCTGGATGGTGTAGTTATAGTGAGTACCCCTCAGGCGGTTGCATTGGCAGACGCAAGAAAAGGTGTGGGAATGTTTCAGCTCGATAACATTAAGATTCCTGTTCTTGGCATTGTAGAAAACATGAGTTGGTTTACTCCAGAAGAACTACCTGAAAACAAGTACTACATCTTCGGAAAGGATGGAGCAAAAAACTTAGCCGAAGAGCTTAAAGTTCCATTGTTAGGGCAAATTCCATTAGTACAAAGCATCCGAGAAGCAGGCGATACTGGCCGACCCGCCGTCTTGCAAGAATCTACACCCCAAGCCTTGGCATTAAAAGATATGATCGACAATGTTTTGGCACAAATTGATTTTGACTAACGACACCTATCTTTGAACATGGAGCAGAACGTAGCAAATGAAGAATTGTTTTTGAAAGTGGTTAGCGCACTTGACGAGCTACGTCCATTTCTGCATGAGGATGGCGGTGATCTCGAGATAGTGGATATAACTTCAGAAAAGGTTTTGAAAATTCAGTTTATTGGAGCTTGCAGTTCGTGTTCAATGAATAATATGACTTTCAAGAATGGTGTTGAAGATGCTATAATGCGTCTCGTGCCTGAAATCACCCATGTTGAGCCAGTGAATTTTTCGCTGAATAATTAAATCCTCTCCGCACCCAACCTGTTAAATTGGTCCTGCGTGATATACTTTAATAACAGCACTTGCTATGCATTTTGCACGTTTCGAAAGATTGGCAATGGGTCAGATAATTTTATCAAAAGCAACGGAAAGGTACCATAGCGCGTATTTAATACTATGCATGTCGAACCCTACTTACTGGCTAAATGCAAGAAAAACAATAGAAAAGCTCATAATGAGCTTTATAAGAAGTGCTTTGGGTTCATGATGGCAATTAGCTTAAGATATTGTAACAATCGTGAGGATGCCGAATCCTTTGTGAATCAATCATTTTTAAAGGTTGTATCAAACTTGGATAAGTACAAGGAAGATATTCCCTTCGGATCTTGGATTAGCCGCATTACGGTAAACACCATAATTGATCAATTTAGAAGGGACAAAAAACATCGAGAAAACATATCATCCGTTGACATGGATGATTTAAGATCTAACTCTGTTCAGGTTGACTTTAATAAAGCCTCACAAGAATTGGATGCGGAAGAATTAGAACAAATGATTCAGACCTTACCAAACATGAGTAAAAAGGTGTTTAACCTTTATGCCATTGACGGATATACCCACAAAGAAATTGGCGAAATGCTAGGCATGAGTGATGGTACCAGTAAATGGCATGTTTCATTTGCCCGTAAATCGTTACAAAAACTGGTGAAAAAATCTTTGGAGGGATTAAAAACAATGGTTCTGTTATAATGAGTGACGGCAAAAACATAGACGATTTATTTAAAAGCAAATTGGCTGGTCGCGAAGCTACTTACTCTGCGTCAGCATGGGCCGGTGCCAGTAATTTATTAAGCCAACATTTCAAATGGCTTTTCCTAAGGAAGCTTTTATGGATCTTGGTGCCAATTGCAGTTATATCGAGTTTAGGTGTGGGCTTTTTCACAGACACCAACACGAACATGGTATCCATGCAAAATGTGAAGCCCGAACGCATTGAGAATCTCGAAACTAAAATGAATCCTGATTGCATAGACTACTCTGAATATGAATCAAGTAGTGGAACTCCAAGCTCAGTTGTTGCAACAAGTATTAATATATCCAAAGCAATCAAAGTCGATGCTCACGCACAAAACTCTGGCAATAATTCAGCGAAAACCCATGCAAGCCCAGAGACAAGAGTGCTTACCGGAGTAAATGATGATTATTCAGCATTAGTCTCTATTGAAAAGGATCCGAATACAATAGATAACACAAAAGATAAAAGCGAATTTAAAAAAGGTACAAGCTTCAAGAAAAAGAGGAACATTCTCAAAGACTTGGATATGGAGGGTAGCAAGACAATAAGCACTGCTTTGGCTAGCATCATTTTAAAACCGGAAATAGATTACTTACCCATATCTGAGCTGCCATTTGATGGCATACAGGATACTTCTAATATTTTTGGTTTAACTATTTCAGAACCAGTAATTGAAGAATTGAGAAAGATTCAGCTTTACGCTGAAGTTGGTGCGCTTGTTGCGAATGGTCAATATGACCTGAACGTGAAAAGAAAGGGTCCGGGACTCGGAATACACGCTAGCTTATTAGCTAAGTATAACTTGGATGAATCTGTTTTCATTGATTTACGTCTTGGGGTTTATAATCGAGGATCATTAACCCCAACAACTGGTTTTGCTGGAAGCCAAATGAATAGTGTTGTAAAAATTAATCCCCTATTGATGAATTATGGTTCAATCTATATCGGTACAGGATATCAAATTGGGGCAAGACATTCAGTAGGCGGTGGTTTAGAGTTTAACCCCATGATTGCTGTTTTAGCAAAGAAGACAAAAACAATTCAAGGTGAGAATGCTGTTGAATCGAGTTATTTAACGGACAACAGCGGCTTTAATGGGCTGGATGCAGCGGCAATCATAAACTATCGATTATCCATTTCAGAGAAGTTAGATGCTACGGCTGAAATGCATTTTGGGCTGTTTGACGCAACTGACAATGCATTCTTTAATACTGGTGATGTAAACGATCTGAATACTCTTCTGAAATTAGGACTTTCCTATAGGATTACGAGTCGGTAAATTTCAAATCCCTTACCATCATTTCTAATGACTTGACTCCCTTGAAATCATTTTCTTCAATGACAAAAGACGCGCTAAATGGCTTTCCATTTTGGACTTGTTTTTCATAATTCCCCATACCGAAAGCGATCCCATTCATAATCTTTTTACTGCTTCCTTGCCTTACTGAAAGCTTCAAGTGGGTACCATCGCCAACGCACCTAGACTTTCCAGTATCAACCAGGTCATGTGCTGCGAATAATGGCCTCATGTTATCGGGTCCAAAAGGCGCCATTCGATTCATTGATTCAAAAAACTTTGAATTGATGTCATCTAGATTGATTTCCGAATCAATTAAAAGGCGAGGGATTAATTGATCTTCAGCAATACACTTCGCGACCTCTTCCTCAAATTTTGCAATGAATAATTCTAAATTCTCAGGTATTAATGTTAGTCCCGCTGCCGCCATATGACCTCCAAAATTCACAAGTAACTCACTACAAGATTCGATTGCTGCATGAATATCAAACCCATGAACTGACCGTGCAGATCCTGTGATTTGTCCATTGGACTCGGTCAGTATAATAGTCGGTCGGTAAACATGTTCTTGAACGCGAGAAGCCACTATGCCTATCACACCTTTATGCCAATGTTCTGCAAAAAGAACGGTAGATTTTTTAGCGGTATCAGTGTCTAACATTTCAAGCGCTTCAGCTAGAATATCTTGATCTACTTCTCGCCTTTCTTGGTTGCTCTGAATAATATCCTTTGCAGCCTTTTCCGCCCCTTTCATAGTTTTTGCTGTAAGCAATTCCACTGCTCTACTACCATGAGCCATTCTACCAGCAGCATTAATTCGTGGGCCGATAACAAAAACTAAGTCCGTAATTGTTAAGGGATGCTTTAGCTGACCATCCATTATTCGCCCGCCATTTTCAAGAAGAAGCTCCAAACCTGGCCTTCTTGTCTTTGTCAGCAATTTCAACCCAAAATGACTCAAGACCCGGTTTTCATCTGTCATAGATACAATATCGCATCCTGCCGCTATGGCTACTAAATCCAGATATTGATATGGGTCAACAGGATCCAAATCCCAAGCTTGATTCAATGCTTGAACCAGTTTAAATCCAATTCCGCAACCAGATAAGTGCTTAAATGGATAGGCACATTCCTTTTGCAGTGGATTTAAAATAGCAACCGCAGCCGGTAAATTCTCTGAAGGCAAATGATGGTCGCAAATAATGAAGTCTATATCCTTATCTCTTGCATATTTCACCTGTTCAATTGCCTTAATTCCGCAATCCAAAGCAATGATCAGTGAGATGTCATTATCCGCTGCGAAATCAATCCCCTTCAAACTTATTCCATATCCTTCGCCATACCTATCTGGAATATAAAAAGAAACTGAATCGGTATGCCTACTTAAAAAGTCATAAACGACCGAGACGGCGGTAGTGCCATCGACATCATAATCACCATAAACTAAAATATGTTCCCCATTTTCCAAGGCCGCTGTAATACGTTTCACAGCCTTTTCCATGTCTTTCATTAAAAGCGGGGGATAGAATTGATTGACAGTTGGATTGAAATAATTTTTAGCCGCTTCGAAGTCCTTTATCCCTCTTTGACACATGAGCAAGGCCAAGGTTTCACTTGCATTTATTGCCGCTTGTAGTGCTTTTATTTCGGTCTGAGATGGGCTTTCCCTCAATACCCAATGTATCGAAGTTTCTTGCATCAAAAAATCATTTGCTCTATTCGTAGTGCTTTTAGGTGCATTATGGTTTTATCCTTGGTGCCAAATGGATTGTACTCAAATGCCTGAAATGAAGACACTTCCTTATACCCGTCCATAATAACTACTTCTCCTTTACCCTTAATTCCGGCATTTTTAGCAGCTTCCATAATAAGCTGGGCATGCTGATTTTCTTTAGGAAAATGCTCCACATACCCCTGCGTTTGATAGAGTCTTACTTTGTTCTTTTTGATCTTAACTTTATACTTATAGCGAACGATATCAACCACAAAACCCATCGCCATTTTTTGCTCCAATCGGTCTAGACTATCTACAGAAAGACCTTTTAAGTCTGAAAGAATTAAATAGTTCGTGTTTTGATTAGTTAGTGTGCGCTCATCTTTCAAGCTCGTAATTCGAGCGTCAGAATTGACTTCGGTAATGAAAAACTCCTTCAACTTGAAACTATTTGAAGACGATGTGTCAAAGTAGTTTACTACCTGACGCTCCAATAGCGTACTGGCCATAATTGAGTTTTTAGGAACAACTTCACTCACGGGCAGAATCAGTTCGCCCGTTTTTGGATTCACATTTGAAGGCTCCAAAGCCTCTTGAATTTTAGCCAAGCTTTCTAGGCTCTCATTAATGTTTTTTGATAAGTTTTCTAAATCTGAGAGTACCTTTTCTGGATCGTCTAAGCTTGTTTCCACGACAACATTAGAAATGGGTTCGGGTTCGGGTAAGGAAACAACGGCTTTTGGATCAATCTTTTCCTTTTCAACTTTAGTATTTTTTTCAACAGGATCAATCGAGACGGGCTCTGGATCTTTAAATAAACCAATAGCTTCCTCCATCGGACTTTGCTGTTCTGTAGGGCTGGTTTTCTGAGTTGACTTGTCTGGTTGCTTTGACTCTTTTGATGGTGCTTTTGACGCTGTATCCACCTTCACATAAGTGGGCACTGTCTTTGGTGCAACATTCTTTGCTTTTTTACTCATTGCCTCTAAGGACTCATCCGAGTATGGTATTTTCAATTTAACACCTGAAACCAGAGGGTCTGACTGTCCAAAATTGTGTTTCTCAATCAACGAGACTTCAGTGAAATATGCATTGGCAATCGTCTGTAAAGTTTGCCCGCCTAGAACACTATGCACATAAAACGCCTCCCCGCCAATTATCTTAATTTTTGAGTTAACATTAAAAACCTGCGCCCAACCTGATGCGGTGAACAGTATTAAACAAAGGAAAACGGATGAAATTAGTCGACCTGGCATCGGCCGAATTTAAGCCAAAATGAATTTTCGTAGACTATTCCGATAGCTTTCTATTAACCACATCCGTTTGAAGACGAACAGAAGCCTTATGTATCTCGTTCCAAACGGAACGCACAAGCTCTATATCAACCCCTTGCGTTTCCGCGCCTGAGAGCCTATCTGTAATGATCTTTCTCCATCGTTCCAGTTGGAATACTGTCACACCATGTTCCGCTTTATAATCACCTATTTGAGCAACTATTTCTTGCCTATGTTTCAAACTTTCAAGCAAACCTCGGTCAACTTCATCAATGAGTTTTCGTAATTGCTCCAATTTATTCTTAGCGATTCTGTCCTTAAAGTAAGGTTGCTTTTCCTCCAAATTATTAATAAAAGACTGGAATTCATCCAAAAAAATCTGCTGTTTTGGATCACTGAGTGCTTCATCTGGATTTGGATGCGTTTCAAGCATCAATCCATCAAAACCGAGGTCTAATGCCGTTTGAGAAATCTCTTTAAGCACGGCTCTATTACCTCCAATATGACTCGGGTCAACAATTATCTCCAAGTCTGGAAATTCTGTTTTTAATTCAATCGGGATTTCCCAATTAGGGTTATTTCTGTAAATTCTTTTTTCATATGTACTAAAGCCTCTATGAATGGCTACTATTTTTTCTATCCCAGCCGCGTTCAGTCGCTCAATGGCGCCAACCCAGAGCTGTAAATCAGGATTCAATGGGTTTTTCACAAATACTGGGATATCTGATCCTTTTAAGGCATCGGCAATTTCCTGTACCGAAAACGGATTAACGGTTGTTCTTGCTCCAATCCAAACATGTCGGATTCCAGCATATAAAGCCGCCTTTACGTGTTCTTCATTGGCCACCTCTATTATAAATGGAATCCCAAATTCTTTTTCTGCCTTTATGAGCCAGGGCAGTGCTTTTTCGCCCATTCCTTCGAAGGAGTTAGGTCGTGTTCTGGGTTTCCATACACCCGCTCTCAGTAGCTGAACATTTCCTGCCTTAGACAGTGTTTCTGCCACTTGCATTATCTGCGCCTCACTCTCCGCACTGCAAGGTCCCGCAACAATTAGAGGTGACTTGGCATTCGATAACCATTCAGATGTGGATTGAAACTTCATAGTAGAATAAACAGATAAACGAATGTATGGTTTGAGCGACCAACTTTACAGCCGAACCTGAAAAGTAAAAAACAACATTCTTCGCTCTGCGGGAATGATTCCGGGTCCTGGATATCCAGTTGCTCTGCGTGTAAAATAAATCTGATCGCTGAGGTTGTTTATACTTCCTTCAACAGTGTATCGACTCCAATTATACTTTGCCGTTAAATCCATTACCGTATAGGCCGGGATAGTTCCTACGGTGGCATCAGGATAAAATTCAGCATTGGAAGCATCTGTGTAAATACTGCCCACATGGTTAAATTGAAACCCTGCACCAAACCCATGACCCGAAACTGAAACTCCCATTTTGTAATTAACAACAGGAACATTCTCCACCCTATTATTAGCGAAAATCTTTTGGTTATCGGGCACATATCTCGCATGAACAAAAGCTACGTTATTATGCCAAGAAAACCTCCATTTCGACTCTTTTGAAAGAAGCTTAAGAATATCAATTTCTTCAAAAATTTCTATCCCTAAGAATCTTGCATCTGCTATGTTCGTGCGCACTAGCTTGGTAGAAAAATCATCGACCTGCTTTTGTACCTGCCCAATTCGATTATTATACATCATAATAAAAGCACTTGCGTCAATCGTCAGCGCATTTCCTAAAAGCTGACCTCTAAAACCTAGATCAGCCGTCCAGCCATGCTCATCAGTCAGGTTTGAATCCACTAATAAATTATCATTTACAACACGTAGATCGGAAAAATTGATCGCACGATAATTCTGAGACGCGTTACCGTAAATCTCTAAATCATCAAAACATCGATACGTAGTTCCTATACCAAAGAGCACCATGCTTCGAGGTGTAACGCTGCTCGATGTAACCTGCTCACTGAATAAAAGCTCGTTAGTTAAAGGATGACGACTTTCACTTGCATAAAAACCAGAGTTTTCCGTCTTAATATATTCGTATCGTACCCCAGGGGTAACATACCAACTGCCCGAAAGAGGAATCAAAGCTTCGCTGAATAAAGAGACGTTTTGAGAAGGGAATGTAAAATCAGACCCTTCGAGCATTTCGGGGTTGCGAAATTCGAAATCTGGTCCGTTAAATCCTTTTGCAAAACCCTGTCTGCTTCGAGTGTTTCCCTGATAAATTCGTGTTCCAAACAAAACTGCCCCTGGATTCGACTTGATGTTGAAGCGCTGAATTAATCGTGTTTCATTTCCCACATTAAGGTATTCACCCAAAATTAGATCTCTCTTACCAAGTGTGTCTGTCCGGTTTATATTACCCAAGAAGCCGAGAGCTGCTTTACTTGCTATCACGATAAATGTCTTGCTGTTTACTGTCAAATTTTTAGTGAGCTGACCGTTAATGGTGACCGCGCCCACGTTCCAATTAACTTGAAACCAGTTTCTATCGCGCACGCTGATGGATGGATCGTCTTCAAACATCTTATCCGTGAGGCCTCCAGGTTGCCTTGCATTATAGAATTGATGCGTGAACGCAAGGTCGACCGACCACTTTTCACCTATAGTTCTCCCTATCTGGGCATATCCACCGTTCGAGTTAAAGTCGCTGTTGGGCCTCCATCCATTTCCTTCTTTATGTTGATAGTAACCGTAATAATTCCACTTACCAACCGTACCACCAATGCTATTGAATGAGCCCAAAAAACCATAGCTACCCACGGTTTGCCGGCTTACCACTTCAATACGTCTTTCTTTCTTTCCTCGCTTCATTTTAAAATTAAGCAAACCACCAAACTGCGTTCCGTATTGCAGCGAAGCTGCGCCTCTAACTAATTCGATCTGATCAACTGCCTCGATTGGTGGAGTATAATAGCTCTCAGGATAGCCCAAAGCATCTGCAGCAATGTCATAACCATCTTGTCGAGTATTAAAGTTAGTCGTTCGTTTTGGATCGAGACCTCTGGCGCCCACACCCAATTGTAATCCCCCTGCATCCGTTTCTTGCACATTCACTCCCGGTACTTTTGAAAAGATTTGTCGACTGCTATTATTTGATTGATTTATCAACATTTCATCTGGAACGATCACCTCGTTCTTTTTGGCAGCGTATAAGCCATCCACCTCGATATACTTGAGGTAGCCATGACCTGTACCTGATTTTTTCGAATCTATAATGTCCACCGCATCCAAAAGGTTTTCAAGTGGCAGCATCTGAACCTCTAAATCATTGTTTGTTCCTGAAATAACTTCCAAGATTTGTGGAGTATAACCTTCTATATATATGCTGATGATTTGTTTGCCGGCAGGTAAATCGGAAATGACAATCTGCCCATTAGCATCCGCTTCAAATGATTGATTAGTTCCATTCAAAAATGCAATAGCCTCAGACGATTTATCTCCTTCATCACTCACTTGAATATTTATATCCTGAGCCATAGAGTTCCTAGCTACGATCAACAACGATATGAGTAACAATGCTCTCACAAATCAAAAGGAATTATCCAAGTCTTCGGTTTCCATGAATCTGTTTGGCTAGCAAGGTCGACAGATGAGTCTACAAAAGGCCGACTACCTCTCCCATTTAAAGTAACATGTGACTGAGCATAAACACCTTTAGTATCAACCCCCATTTTATTGTAATGATGCTTTAGAAATTGAGCATATTGAATCATAATATCTGGCTGCGTACTCATCATTTTTTCTTGTGTCGGAGTCAAGAAATCACCGTTTTGTACTTCGATGGACTGGCCGTTATTATCTCGGACAGTAAACTGAGCATAACCAGCCTTCTCCATCAGCATCACTCGCCAACCGAACCTGTAACCTTGCTCGTGCCAAAAGGGATTGCCTTCGTAGATCAGATGGCGAAAGGGGAACAACAGTTGGAATATAACGAACGCGGTTATTGGCAGCGATATCCATCTGACATTTCTGACAGCCTGATCCAGGGTCATGTCAGGGATACCAAAAACCATTTTTTGCAACTTTCCATGAGAAGCTGGTGAAAAGAAAATCAGCGTGGCTACAATCATTATGAATGGGAACATGCCAATTTGAAACAAGGACCAAGTCAATAAATGAAACACAACTACAGCCAAATAAGCGAGCCAACGCGTGCTTCCGATAATTAAAAAAATTGGGATAAAGAGGTCATAAATAACTCCTAACCAACTAAATATGTATGGCGTAAGACGCCATTTAAACATGGCGCCAATCAAAGGCAGTTGATCTTGAGCGGGCAGCCAGATAGCGAGTGGCATAGCATCTACAAGCCAATCAGAATTGAGCTTGGCAATACCTGAGAAAAGGTAGACTAGCGTTAATTGAAACTTAATCAGATTAATCGTCCACGCTGGAACCCTCAGGGCTGTCTTGACGAGCCCAATTTTACAATCGATAGAATATAATCTGTTGGCAGGTAAAAAGATTAGGATCAGGGAAACTAGGCTGACAAAATAGTAGTGATTCAAATAGTAGGTGACATCCGTGAGCTCTATAAAAGTGAATGATAGAAAAAAGACGGCAGCGGAAATACGATATGCCGCTCCGAACACTATTCCCAGACTACTAATTGCCATTAAGGCAAATAATAAATAAAAGTCCCCACCATTCAACTCTGGTAACCAGTGAAACCCGAAATACTTGAAATGAAGCAGGGGTTCAATGAACTGAGATTCGATCCAGCCTTTTGACCAAAACCGAGCAATACTAATAAACATGAGGGCTCCAAATAAAATGCGAAAAGTGACCAAGGGATACATGGTCACTTCGGAGAAAAGCAAGTTATTCCAGAGCTTCCTAATCCCCATCGTTATCTTGGTAGGTGATCTGAACCCCTAATTGCGAGGTCATGTCAACTTTCAAGAGAACCACTAACTGTTCTATTCGATTATACATTGGATCTAGCGTACTCGGCTCATTTTCAATGGCATATTTTAAATTCACAGACTCTAAATCACTCTCCAATTCATCAAGTAAATCCTTGATTTGAGCACTCAAAAGTTCACCGTTTTTTCTGGCATCTAAGTCATTCAAGTAATCATCTAGACCCAGACCAGTCCCCCCAGTGAAAGCATTTTTAATTCCACTTACATTGGATAGCGATAATTCTGCAGAATGCTCTGAGTAAAATCCTTCAAGCTTGTGCACTCGCGTAACTCCGAGCGTCTTCTTGCCTAAAGGAATTCCAATTCGCGCATTCTTTAAGAGCTCAAATTCATAGTTTATTTCATTAACCAGATTACTCAGAGGGCTTCCCGCACCTGACGAGGTATTTGAAATAAAGTCACTTTGATAACTATTCCAATCGGCACTAACTTCCTCCGAAAGCTCACGAATCCAGTCAATATTTGCCACCACATATGCTTGTCGAGGAGTAGAAGAAATCAATTCTTCCTCGTTTTCAAAAAGCAAATAATCTAAGGCAGCAAAACCGACGCTTTCAGCATTTTGAGCGTTTCCGAAAGCCACATCACCAGCAAGCACATTTACTTCTATTTGAGCAGTATCAATAGGAAAAATATTGACTTTCAACCTCAGGCTCTTCTCGGCTGCAGGTCCAAACTCGAAGACACTGCAGTAAGTCCAGCTTTTGAAGGCCTCTAAGAAAGCATCCTGCATTGTCGTGAGCGCGCTCTCACTTGGAGTAGTTTCAAATTCTGAAGCCTTTTGCTTGAGCAACTCTACCTTACTTTTCCATTCAGAATATGAAACTTGAACCACTTCCTCTGCCATATTTGTCAGCATAGCTGCCTTATCAAAGTCATCCCTCGGAACTTCCTCAGAATCTCCTTTGCACCCTGCAAATAAAACGGCAGAAAAACAGAATATAATTATCCTACTAAATTTCATTACAGCGAACTCTTTATGTCCTCAAGACCATAAATCTGCGCCAGTAAGGTAGAAGCCGAAGCAAGATCGTCAGCGGAAACTTGATAAAGGTTATTGCCTATGAGATTTTTTACTTCATCAATCTGGCTGGATGAAATGACTTTTCCCTCATTATACTGAAGGCTCTGAATAAAAGCAAAAGCCTCTGATAATTCATGATTTCGAGCGTAATCTTCTGCGATATTTTCAACCGCTCCATTTAAGTAATGAATCGCTGTAGCGGCACAAACTAGCTCCCATTGCTTTCTTACTTCCGCAATGGCTAGATCGCGCGTATCATATTCTGTTGCGTTTATGGCGGCACGACCCGTTCTCAATGCATCACCTAACATTTCATTCGAATTAAGTAGAGAATTTCTTCCATTGCAGTACTTAGCCCAGAACAGGAGGT
>CALKOP010000240.1 GCA_938091155.1 uncultured Flavobacteriales bacterium
GCATATAACATACGTGTTCAACTTGACGATCAGAGTATGATGCTACGCGGGGAGGAAGAAGTTGTTTATACCAACAATAGTCCTGACACACTCAATTTTATCTATTTCCACCTTTGGCCTAACGCTTATAAGAACAAGCAAACTGCAATGGCGAAGCAGCTTATCAAGATGGGTAAGACGGACATGTATTTTGCTGACGAACAAGAACTTGGATATATTGATAGTTTGTCGTTTGCCTTGAATGGAAAGCTTTGCTTTTGGGAATATGATACCACCCATATTGATATCTGCAAAATCTTCTTTGAGGAGCCTTTAAAACCAGGAGAATCGGTTACAATTAGTACCCCCTTTAAAGTGAAAATCCCTAGTGGAAGTATTTCACGCTTGGGTCATGTTGGCGAAAGCTTTCAGATAACCCAATGGTATCCGAAGCCAGCGGTTTATGATACTGCGGGATGGCATCAGATGCCATATTTAACCCAAGGAGAGTTTTATTCGGAATTTGGCTCGTTTGATGTTTTTATAACCTTACCAGAAAATTATGTACTAGGGGCCACTGGAGATTTGCAAACTGAATCAGAGTTGGTTTTTTTGGAGAATAAGTTGAAAACCACTAAAAAATGGATTAAGGAAAGAGAAGACAATGGTGATTGGAGTGACAACAGGAGAATGGACTTTCCACCATCCTCTGAAACATTTAAAACCCTGCATTACCACCAGGATAAAGTGCACGATTTTGGCTGGTTTGCGGATAAACGATATCATGTTTTAAAAGGTAGGGTTGGACTACCCTATTCCCCGGATAGCGCAGATGTATGGACAATGTTCACCAATAAAAGCGCGGAACTTTGGAAGAATAGTATTGAATATATGCATGATGCTATTTATTACTATTCACTGTGGAATGGCGATTATCCATATAAACACGCTACGGCAGTTGACGGAACAATATCGGCAGGTGGGGGAATGGAATATCCTAATGTCACAGTAATCGGGAATTCTGGTAATGAATTAGGGTTAGAGACTGTAATAATGCATGAGGTAGGGCATAATTGGTTCTACGGTATTTTGGGAAGTAATGAGCGTAGTTATCCCTGGTTAGATGAAGGTCTAAATAGCTATAATGAGCAGCGGTATTTAAGTACCAAGTATCCATATGGAAAAGTTCTATCTAAATCAGGTTCAACTAAACTGCTGAAGTTTGCTGGTTTGGATGTTTATAATATTGAAGATCAACACTATTTGACCTATTTATTACAAAGTAGAACAAATCGTGATCAGCCCATGGATGTGCCTGCTGACGAATATTCATTTCTGAATTATGGATTTATCGTCTATTCCAAGTCCGCTGTTACTATGAATTATTTGAGGCATTATTTGGGAGATTCAACCATGGACGCAGGAATGCATAGATATTTTGAAGAGAATAAATTCAAACATCCATATCCAAAAAGTTTGGAAAACGCGATTGAGAGTACTGCGAATGAAGATCTTGACTGGTTTTTCTCAGGGATTGTTAGCACTAAGGATAAACTTGACTTCAGCATCCGAAAAGTGAAGATGGGCGAAGGGGAAACACAAGTGAAACTTGGCAATAGAGGAGTAAAGGCCCCAGTACAAATTGCTTTGATGGATGGCGAAAAAACAATTCAGGCTTATTGGGTCGATGGATTTGAATCTGACACTACCGTTTCTTTTCAAGGCACTGGAAATCGAGTTGAAATAGATCCAGATAGAATTATTCCTGAAAATATTAGGGACAATAACTTTTCAAGGACGAGGGGTGTTTTCAAAAAAGCTGAACCGCTGAAATTTAAGTTCCTGGGTGGTGTTGAAGATCCAAGAGTGAATCAAGTTTTTGTTGCTCCAGCCTTTGGAATGAATGTGCCAAACGGATTTATGCCGGGCTTAGTCTTATATAATCACTCTGTACCTGCTCGAAAGTTCACCTATATGCTTGTGCCTATGTTTGGAATCAAAAGCTTGAATCCAGCTGGTGCTGGAATTCTTTCATATTCCATTCAGCCATCTTCTTCAGCAATTGAAAACATTGAAATGAGTGTTGGGGGTAAAAGGTATGCTGAGTCCTGGAATATTGGAGAGCCAGTTATATATAATCGGGTACACCCAAGGGCCACTTTCTATCTTACTCCAAAAAACTATGATGGCTTAGTGGCTCAGAAATTCAGCTTAGGATCAGTTTTTCTTTGGAATGAAACACCAAGTTTAAATGCAACTGGTGAGGTTGAACGAGCCACAACGTCTCAATACTTCTGTCGTGGTAATTATCATTTTGATTATAAACATCCTGTATATCGATCTTCTATGGACGCGGGTTTCGAGATCCATGAGGACTTTTTACGTACTTCAATGGAGATAGGTGAAGTAATCAAATTAGATAAAATCGTTCGCTTGAATTTCAGGCTGTTTGCGGGGGCATTTCTTACTAATAACTCAACCAATCCTGCATATAATTGGAGAATGGATGGGCAGAATGCTAGTACAGATTATGCGTATGATGGCGAATTCTTTGATCGCAGTAGAGTGGATGGTGTACTTGCCAGACAATTTATGGAAAATCATGGCGCTTTTAAAGTTCCTACAGCTGTCGGGCAAGGTAGCAGATGGCTGACAGCATTTAATATGAAGGCGAAATTTGGGAAAACTCCAATTGGTGTTTTTGCTGATGTGGGTATCAGTGATTCTGAGCGTTTTATGTTTGATGCTGGTGTCTATTTAGCCATTATTCCCGATTTGATTGAAGTGTATTTGCCATTAGCATATTCTGAGTCAATCAGTAAGAACCTGAAAGCAAATAGTTTGGTGTGGAGTGATTTAATTCGTTTCCAAATTGGACTTGAAAAGTTGGATCTTTTTGAGAAATTCAAAAGACTAGATTTCAACTTGTAATGGGACAAAAAATTTATTTCGCATCTGATTTTCATCTTGGTTCAGCTGGAGATAGTGACCATGTCCGAGAAAAAAAGATTGTGGCTTGGCTTAACTCAATTGCACATGATGCTTTTGAAATATATCTTGTTGGTGACGTTTTTGACTTTTGGTTTGAATACCGTTACGTGGTTCCTAAAGGTCACGTGCGACTTTTAGGTAAGCTGGCCCAGCTTTCGGATAGTGGTGTGAAATTGCACATTTTCACTGGGAATCATGATGTATGGATGTTTGATTATTTCAAGGAAGAGTTTGGGGCCACTATGCATTATAGTCCTGTAGAAATGGTTCGTTTTGGCAAAAGGTTTATGATCGGTCATGGAGACGGATTAGGCCCCGGAGATAATGGTTACAAAATGATTAAAGCAATTTTTACTAATCGGCTTTGCCAAAGATTATTTGCGGCCCTTCATCCATATTTTGGAGTTAGTTTGGCAAGGTTTTTTTCAAGAAAGAGCAGAGAGAAAACGGGTGTGAAAGATTCAATTTACCTAGGAGATGATAAAGAGTTTTTAGTTCAGTATTGCGAGTCTGTTCTAAAACACGAGCATTTCGACTATTTCATATTCGGACATAGACACATGTTATTAGACAAGCAACTTCCAAATGGAAGTCGATATCTAAACCTTGGTGAATGGTTTAGCGCATGCAACTATGCTGTGTTTGATGGAGTTGATCTTACGCTACAGGAGTTCAAAGGCTAGGCTATTTTTCTCGCCAGCTCCAAAAGTCTATTCGAGTAACCCCATTCATTGTCGTACCAGCCTACCACTTTCACCATTCTACCAAGAGTGGAAGTAAGTAAACTGTCAAATACGCAACTATGAGGATTATCGATTATATCAATTGAAACAATCGGGTCTGATGTGTATTCAAGAATCCCTTTTAAATTAGTTTCAGCAGCAATTTTGAATGCGCTATTAATCGCTTCAATACTGACTTCTTCTGACAAGAAGCAACTTAAATCGGTAAGTGAACCATTGGGCACAGGTACTCGAATTCCTGCACCTCCGATTTTACCATCCAAGGAAGGAAAGATTTTAGTTATTGCCTTGGCGGCACCTGTGGTGGTCGGGACTATGCTCTGTGCTGCTGCTCTACCGCGTCTCCAATCGTTATGTGGTGAATCATGCAGTTTTTGATCACTTGTATAAGAGTGCACGGTGGTAATATATGCCTGTTCTATTTGCCAATGATCCTGTAGCACTTTAATTAATGGGGCTGCGCTATTTGTTGTACACGATGCATTTGAAACAATACGCTCTGATCCATCTAAAAGATTATCGTTGACACCTAAAACTATGGTCTTCGTATTTGAGTCAGCTGCTGGCGCAGAAATGATTACTTGCTTGGCTCCAGCATCGATGTGTTTTTTTGCTTCTTCTGTTCCTCTAAATAGGCCTGTAGACTCAATTACTAAATCAATTTCTAGCTGAGCCCAAGGAAGATTTGCAGGATTCTTTTCAGCAAATATTTGAACCTGCTTGTCATTGATAATTAGCTTGTCACCTTTTGTTTCAACGGAGGCTGGAAACCTACCATGAATTGAGTCGTACTTTAAGAGGTGTGCAAGATTTTCAATACTGCCCAAATCGTTTATGCCGACTAGTTCAATGTCACTTTGGTTCTGAATGACACGAGTAAAGGTTCTTCCAATTCTACCAAAGCCATTAATAGCAACTCTCATTCTTATTTATTCTATATGCAAATATTAGCAAACAAAAAACCCCGAGGATTAATCGGGGTTTTTCTAGTTGTGAAAAAATTCTATTTGAATACCATGATTTTAGCAACTTGTCTGCTATCGCCTGATGTTATCGTTGCGTAATACGTTCCAGTTTGTAGTCTAGTGGTATTGATTCTGATGTTGTTCGATCCACGAACTATTCGCTCTTGCTTACTCAGTACAATGCGTCCGTTAATATCATAAACTGCAAGGTCTACGTTTCCAGAGAAAGAAGTTTCAAACTCAATGCTTCCCTCAAATTTCATTGGATTAGGATAAACCTTCAAGCCCGATATAGCATCGCTTCTTGTTGGGAGCGGATCAACATCATGCACTCCAAGAGTATATGTGCCAGATTTCCACATTCCACGTCCATAAGTACCAAGGAATAACATACCAGAGTTTTTAGCTTCAGTCCATGGTGAGCTTTGCTGACGCAATGCATATATTGGACAATAACTCGTTGGATTATTTACATCTTCCCATGTCGGAGAAGCATCCGCAGCGGTTTCCGTAGCCCAAAGACCAAACTCAGTTGCAATAATGATTTTTGTAGTATCAGCGCCATCTGGGTCAACCGCAATTACGGCATCGTAAACCGGCATGCTTACCAAGTTACCTTTGAGACTTCTTACTGTTGGAGTGGATAATACATTAGTGAATTCTCGCACATTATTTGCACTTCCGTAACTACCAGCGGTCACTACTATTCTATTTGGATTTGCTGGGTCAATAGCAATACCCGTTATTCCACCTTGAACAGCTCCACCAGGCATTACTGTGACAGTTATGTTATTAAGGTCGGCTTCAGTGTATAGATTAAGCAAGCCGGAGACTCTATATATTGTTCCTCCAGTGTTTCCAACAAACATGTGGTTTCCGTCTTTCGAAAATTTAATTTCTGAAACACTCCCAGAGACCCCAGGGATATTAATTGGTGTAGCTGGCTCCAAGAAGTTTAAAATATTTCGATATATACGAACGCCTCCTGTTGTAGCTGCTGATACACCACCGGTGCTTGCTAACATTGATTGAACTGGATCTTGCACCTTGATGATGTCTCCAGGACTTAAGCTGTTTTCCAGCCTGTGTTCAAATTCGAAGGTGCTTAAACTAGTTCTTAGATTATTGCTTTCCAAATAGATCAAACTATTAGCCTTGAAGCGTTGATCGTACTTGATATAAATATTTGTGTTTTCAGCAGGCGCTTTGTTGAACGAAACAGTAACGTCAAATGTTCCGTTCTCATTGTATGTAATTGAACCAGAAGATTCTCCAGAGCCTTCAAGTACAGTTGAATCAGTAGCGGAAACATTTATTAATTGACCACCTGCAAACACTGAAATAGATGTGCCAATAACAATTGCCTCTGGTTGAGCCGGCTCTACCGTAGCCTCAAAGGTTTTAACAATACCGTTGCTTACGTCTATAGCAATCTCAGAGCTTTCTACACTAAACTCCACGGAATCCTTACTAGAGATATCAGCAATGTTTTCCCAAATTCGATTGCGAGTTACGAAAGGGCCGCCATCTGAACTTACTGCGCTCACTGGAGGTCGAGGATAACCATAACCGCCTGAAACATCCATCCTGTATACTGCACCATTTTGAGAGGAAGTAATTACAACGCCACTAATTTGTGACATATCGCATCCCATTCCATCTCCTCCAGTTAATTGTAAACCAAGATTTGGATTTTGCTCATTGCTGCCACGAACTAAAAGCGTTCCATTATCTTGTGTACCACCTAAAACCATGTCGCCATCATTAGAATGAGCAACAGAATAAAATTGCGTTGAAGTGTAACCTTTATTTCTACCGGCCCACGTTGCACCATCATTAACTGAGGTCGCTATTCCTCCGTCCGAGGTAACATACACCCTACTTGGGTTGTTTGGTGAGAAATACACGTAGTGCTTGTCTGAATGCACATAGTTGGGTAACACGTCTCCAAATGGAGTGCCACCACCCTCAGTAGCGACTCTTGTTAGATTTCCATCATATCTCCAAAGTTGCACACCTCCAAGAAAGAATAGATTATCATCAAGCGGAGAGACGCCAATTGCTAGATCATAAATACCTTGGCAATATTCACCGTTATTCATTGGTTCAAAATCATCAAATGGAACCAGTAATTGAGTCCAAATTCCACCACCGTCATTTGTTTCCCAAATTGAGTTTAAGCAAGAGTTGGAATTAATATAAGCTACATATACATGGTCTGAGTTTTTTGGAGAAAAACCAATAGCAGTCCGGCCGGTGCCTGATGGCATTCCTGTCTGCGATACTTCTTCGAATGTACCAGCTTCACCAGTTTCTGAAATTAGTATACCACCGTTTGACCGAGTAGCAATTACCTTTCCCTCTTTAGAGACAATTACATCAGCAAAATTGCCAACGTTGGGTGTGATTGCATCTAACCAAGTTTCACCTTGGTCTTCAGATATTTTAAGTCCTCTTGCGGTGGCGACATATACTGTACCATCAACGGCAGTTCTAATTCTATGACTGTAAAGCCAATCTCCACCGGTTGTAAGCTTATTATCAGGCGTTGTAGAAGACAAATGGTTGAAGGTAATTCCGTCATCATCACTTACAAATATTCCAAAACCAGGCCAACCGTCATCAAAAGTACACCCAGTACCCACGTAAATTCTTCCAGAAACAGTGTCTTGATGAATGGCAGAAATGATGCTTGATGAAGAGTCAAGGTTTTTAAATTGCTCATGTGGCTCCCAATTCGCTCCTGCATCATAGCTGATGAATAAGCCACCGGATACAGAGCCTACCAACATGGTATCCGCCTTACCGAAAATTTCGAGAATTGACCTTGTACGTCCTCCTACATTATTTGGCCCCATGTTTTCAAGTTCGATATCTTCAATACTAGCACGAGAGGCGAAATTTTGTAGTTGACCTCTAACTTCATTCCGTGCATTAGGATTAAACTCGCCTGTGCGCGCATCTACTTGAGCCCATTTCATAAAATACGGTTCACTAGCATCGCTTTGGGCATTGCGTGGAGCGTATTGAGCTTCATTGTTGTTTTTCATCGTGGTCAGCGACACGAGTGCAACGATAATTGCTGCTCCTAGACCTATGTGTAAATATTTTCTCATAATCATGCTGTTTATTCTCCTCCCGAAAAAGGAATCGCAATTTAAACAATAATTAACGCTAAAAAGTTCAATACTTAGTCAATATTTAGTCAATAGCGTTTCAGGAAAATAAGTGGTTGAAAATCTAGAGAATACGGTTTTGCCGAAAACTATAAACTGCGCCTTCCGAATTGAAATCCGATGAATAGGGTAAGGTAATACTGTGTGTTATAGGTGCCTTCCATGATGGGTATATCCTTTGCGAAGACATCTAAATTTACCCCGGTTTCAATTGCCTTTATGTACGAGTCGTCTGAAGCATATTCAAAGTTTAAGATAAACTTGGCATGTCCCCCGGGTATGATTCGGAGCGTGTTGATTTTATAAAGGATCGGAGCTCTTCCCATTACGTCTCCTTGATTCTCCACACTCGCACTGTATCTGATCAATTGCGAACGGCTTCCTTCTCCTGCATTCGGAATTAATTCTACGTATACGGGTTTGATTATTCCCAGACTTGGACCAAATAATCCAAAATAGCTTACTCGAACTCCACGTTTAATTTCTTTGTCGTAAAGCACCTTCTGCCATCCAAAAGAAGCGCGCATCAGACCAGCCGAATTTATTTTCCCATAAAAGTAACCGCGTGAATTTTGAGCTCCAGATCGATTGATCTTATATTCCTTAGGGTGACGAAGAGTCATTAATTCGAAATTGATAATTCTATTTGAAAATCCAGTTTTCCTCCAACCATGTTGATAGCTTATTCCTGTTCCACTAGAGTGCAGAAAAACGCTGCCAGCGTCATGAGTTCGATAATATGCCCTATTCGCTATATCACGTGTAGGTTGCGCTTTACAGGCAAAACCTACCGATAATCCAATAAACAATATGGTTATTCTGGCAATGGACACTCTTTTAAGATATCAAACGAGAAACAAAAATGTTCAAAGAAATGTTGAGGCACTAATCAATCCCAAAATTCAGGGTATTCGTTTAAAAGTGACCCTCTATTTAGGAAGGAACTTTGGCTTCAACAGAAGCCTCAGTATCAATCGAACCGTAAGCTGGGCAGGTTTCGTGCGACTTACAGGAAGAAGAAGCGACTGCAAGAACACATCCTAAAGCAAATACAAATAATAATCTTTTCATCTCGGTATATTATAGTGAACTCGACAATTGTCGTTCAAAGGTAGACTTTACTTACGTTTATGCTAGATTTTTATTTGGTCCTTTTCGATTAAATATGATTTATAGCTTATCGAGAAGAAATTAATTGAACCTGTGTACAAAAAGTCAGATATTCATCCATCATGGGGTAATTTATTGCAAGCTGAGTTTAAAGCAGGATATATGAATGAGCTAAGTTCGTTTTTAACTTCCGATGAAAGGACGCATCGTGTATTCCCACCTATGGAACAAATTTTCGAGTGTTTTAATAGAACACCAGTGAATAAAGTGAAAGTTGTGGTTCTAGGTCAAGACCCATATCATGGTTTTGGTCAGGCACACGGTTTGTCTTTTTCGGTTAAAGGCGATCAAAAAATCCCACCATCATTGAAGAATATTATCAAGGAGCTACATTTAGAGTTTGCTGATTTTCGCGCATTAAACGGTGATCTGTCATGTTGGGCAGATCAGGGCGTGTTGCTAATGAACTCTGCACTTACCGTGAGAAAATCGGATCCAGGGTCACATCAAAACCGTGGTTGGGAGAGGTTTACGGACGCTGCAATTCAACAATTGTCTGAAGTTAGGGAAAACGCTGTTTTTCTGCTATGGGGGAAGTTTGCCCAATCTAAGGTGCATTTGATTGATCAGTCAAAGCACTTACTTTTAATGGCCCCACATCCCTCACCATTTTCGGCTCATAGGGGCTTTTTTGGATGTGGTCACTTTGCGAAGACAAATGAATTTCTAATAGAGAATGGGTATGAGCCGATCGATTGGAATATTAATTAGCCTTCTTATTAGCACGAGTGTTTTGTCTCAGGTAGATACCTTAAAATTGGATAGTCTATCTCCGTCAAGAATCTCGATAATACCATTATCAAATACTAAGTTGGATAAATGGGATGGAGAACTAATTAAGGGGCTTTCTAGAAAACAAGTTGAGAGTATGTTGCGCAGAAGAGCGAATCAACAGGGTTTTGTATTAGCCACATTTAGATTCGAACAGAATGTTGGTGAGAGCAGAGTCATTGTCGATCCTGGAATGCGGTATGATTGGACGGAAATAAGACTTGATGAAAGAGCTGCTGATCTATTGAGAAAGTCCAACGTTCAGATTAAAAAGATTACAAGGAAAGAGTTTTCTCCTGATAGACTTGGAAAATCATTTAACAAGGCCTTGGCACACCTAGAAAATAGCGGATTCCCGTTTGCGGAAATTTGGCTGGACAGTGTTCAAATTGTCAATCAACAAATTTCAGGTGTCGTAATCATTGACCAAGGTCCGTTTGTTCTATTTGATAGCTTGAATATCATAGGAGATATAAAAGTTAGAGAATCCTATATATCAAATTACACGGGAATAAAGGAGGGTAAACCTTATAATGAAAGAGCAATTAGAAACGCTAAGACGCTCCTTGCACAAAATCAATTTGTGTCAATGATAAGGCCCATCGAAGTGCGATTTGACAACGAAAAAACAGAGGTTTCTATTTTTTTGAACGCGAGTAAAGCAAGTCGGTTTGATGGAATTTTGGGTTTTCTGCCAGATGAACAATCGGGCGATTTACTTATTACAGGTGATGTGGCTTTGCATTTGGAAAACTCATTGCGCCAGGGTGAAATCATTGATTTGAATTGGAGACGGCTTCAATCCAATACACAAGATGTTGATGCAAGGGCTGTGTTGCCGTATGTGTTGAATTCGCCTGTAAGCCCGGATGGAAGAGTTAAGATCTACAGAAGGGACACAACTTTTACAGACATATTTGGGCAGGTTGGCATCCGCTATATTTTTGGTAGAAACGATTTTGTCCGAGCATTTGTAGATCGCCAAACCACAAATTTAATTTCAACAAGTCAATACGAATCAACTACTCTAATACCAGAATATTTGGATCGATCTATTAACTCATACGGACTTGGTATTAATTATAGGCGCATTGATTATTTACTGAATCCAGC
>CALKOP010000241.1 GCA_938091155.1 uncultured Flavobacteriales bacterium
CTCAATTAACTAAAACTACAAGACTATGAGCAAGCGAATAATTTCCATCATTGACGATGACTATATCTTCCGAATGCTTGTAAGAAGGCAAATTGAAAGCAGTCAGTATGTGACCGAAACCATTGAGTTTGACAATGGACATGCAGCTCTTGAGCAGTTGATGAAAAATCAAGCAAATTCTGAATCACTTCCTAATGTGATTTTCCTTGATATTTTCATACCAAACATGGATGGTTGGCAATTTCTAGAAAAGCTAGATCAGTTTGCTCGACAAATGGCAAAGTCCCCGCAAATATATGTTCTATCTACCTCACTGAATGTTGATGACATTGAGCGCGCTGAAGAACATCCGTTAGTTACGGGATTCATTCCAAAGCCCGTTAGGCTTCGACAAATACAGAGAATTGTACACGAGGTGAAATATTACGGGCTTACTGGGTAATTATCTTAGGCCTGCTTTTTTCCCAGCCATTGATATGGTTACATCATCATAGAACACTTTGAGTTCTCCTAAATGATTTCTATACCTAAGCTGGAATGCATACACGCCTGAAGTGTGTATGGCATTGCCATTTGGATTTTTACCATCCCAAGCCGTATTTGGATTATTACTCTTAAACACCTGATGTCCCCAACGATCAAAAATGGTTAACTCAAAATCGGTCAAGCCGATCGCCTCACCTTCTATTTTGAATACGTCATTTATTCCATCTTCATTAGGAGTGAAACTTGTAGGCCAGTAAATGGTCGTCTCGTTTATGAAGCTGAGTTGTTTCTTCAGTGTATCTGTGCATCCGTCTTCAGAAATGGCAATTAACTCCACATCATACACACTTTGGACTTCAGAAAATTCATGACTAAAGATTTCGATATTTTTCTCTACCCTATTATCTAAATACCATGTCCACTGAATAGCACTGGACGAAGTGTTTTGAAAATGTACAATTGGATTGATTGTACTTGGATTCTTAGGGTCATTTACAAAATTGGCATTAGGTTGCTCCAAAACCCGAACTGCACATGGGAAATTGATTGAGGCTGGGCAATTGAAAGCAGTAAGAAAGCTAGCGGTAATATCAAAACAACCAACCTCACTGTATTTATGATTCAACACTGAATCATGTCCCACCGAGCTATGCACTTGGCCGTCTCCCATATTCCAAGTGTATTTATATCCACCCTGGGTTTCAGTTAGCTCAATTGACACTAAGTTTTCTGCACAGGCCTCCGCTGGAAAGGCAAGTAATTCTGGGTAAATAGCATCACCGACACGCACCGTGATTGTATCATAGCCCGGTTTAGACAGGCACAAATCAGAAATGGTAATAATGTATTCGGTAGTGGTCAATGGAGTATGAAACTGATATCGGTTAGAGTCTGGAGTATGCTTCCAGCTGAATCGATATTCATTTGGCCCACCAAAACCACCATATCCGCGAGCAATTAAATAAATGGATTCTCCAGGACAAAGACTATCACCTTCTACTCTTATTTCCGCTTTAATCGGACTGTATCCACCAACCTGTTGATAAACTGAATCAACATAAGGTGGAGTACCACAGAAATCGCTCACAGTGACGATAAACCATCGCGGAGTATTTGGCCCAACAGTAACCTGAGATCCAAACTGACCACTACTCCATGCGTAAGAATAGAGGCTGTCGCCACCGATACCAGCAGCAATAATATCATTGACATCATATGGGCAAATAGTATCCAACTCATTAAACTGAACTCCCAGCGGATCACGGACATTGACAGTAACCATAGATGAGTCACCAATGCAACCGTTGGCATCTGTAGATTTTACAAAATAGAGCATGTCCAAATTAGGGGTTACACCTGTGGTGACTGCAGTTGAAATAACAGTACCCGTTTGGCTCCCTTCTGTCCAGACATACGAGTATGGCGGTGTGCCACCAGTGCTGACCGCCACCATAGTCGCAATGTTTGTGATGCAAATCGTTGTGTCTCCAAAAGCAGAAGTCATTATTGTATCCGGCACACCAACGACAGCATGTGTGTCAGCCTCGCATCCATTATCATCTGTGACTGTGACCCAATTTGAATCCGCGCATAATCCATTAGCCTGCGTCAATATCTCACCACTACTCCATAAGTAGGTATATGGTTGAGTTCCTCCGGTTGCAGTTGCCTGCCCTTCACCATCACAGGTTTGACCACCTGGACAAGATGTGCTTCCTACATTACTTGTAATTACCTCCAAAAGATCTGGTTCTCCAATGGTCCAAGAATCTGAAAGAGTGCACAAATATGTATTAGATGCTTGCACGATATCAGTTACCGTAACTGTATATGAACCAGCGCATAAACCACCAACATCTTGAGTCGTTGATCCATCGCTCCATAAGTATGAATAACCGCCACTTCCACCTGCAATACTTATGTCTACCGACCCGTTACAGTTTGATTTGCATAGGGGTTCTGTTATAGATTCTATGATGGTAAAGCTCGGTTGTAAAATGGTCACCGTAGAGGTATCATACAGGGTATCACACTGATATGAAACTTCAACAATATATGTCTGAGTTGTGGATGGGCTAGCGAAGGGATTAGGAATACTGCTTGAACTTAAACTAGTAGTTGGTGTCCAAGAATAGGTGCAAAGGCTGTCGCCAGCATTTAATTGCACGGTATCACCAGCACACATTGTTGCATCATTTAAACTAGTCACTAAACTATCTATGGGTACAGTAAAACAAAAACCCTGGACATTGTTTGCTCCTCCCGTTGTACCCAAGAAGCCCCAATGAACAAGCGAATCACCCTGAAAAACACTATCAATTAAATCGCCTTGGTATTGAAGCCTGTAGTCACAATCCAGGTAAACCTCTAATTCTTTCAATTGAGGATCCCATTTAATATTAAGCGTGTGATAGTTACCATCCTCCACATTTGCTGAACCTACCGAAGCTTGAGTCGGGCCAGCGATTGAATTTGCACTAGTATGATTGATCGTTCCGTTCTTAAAAATCCCAATGTGGTCGGCAGCAATATCTCCGAAGTTTCCATTATACCATGTGTCTACCTCCACTCCTACCGAATTGGTAAATCCAGTGCCGTTAAAGCCAATGGCGCCTCCTCCAGTTCCGATATACGGTGTCCCAAGGCTGCCTCGAAGAACGAAGACAATACCATCTGCACCGCCATTGTTTGAACCCAAAAAAACCGAGAATCGATAATCGAATGCTTCATTGAGGTTGATCGCGGCATTTTGATAAACGTATCCTCGCTGACTATTGGAAGCAGCGGTAAGCTGAAAACAACCACCACCTTGGTTTGCGGCATTACCACCAATCGTGAATTGGGAACGAACTGCGTTTGTTGTTAAGAGTAAACAAACACAAATAAGTGTCTTTAATATTGATTGAAATTGGTCCACTGTCTGGCGCGAAGTTAAGCCCCTTTTTGTTCTGAAAATCCGGAGATCTATGATTCTATTAAAGTCCTTTCTTGATTCCCGTTAAAGAAATAATCACTTCGTTACTGATTACTTTCAGCTCACCTATCTCGTTGCGATATCGCAAGCTAAAAGGGTATGCTCCAGTGGGTAGAATATCTCCATTGGAATTTGTTCCATCCCATTTACGATCTGGTCTGGTACTTCCAAAAACCTGATGTCCCCAACGGTCGTAAACCACCAACTCAAAGTCCAGGTATCGAATAAACTCCCCTTCGATACCAAATTGATCATTAATACCATCACCGTTTGGCGTGAAGCTATTTGGGTAATATAAGGTTGTCTCAACTATATATGGAAATGCATGAATGGATGTATCCGAACAGCCATCCTCAGACCATGCTATGAGTTGCACTGAGTATTCATTCTGGAATCCTTCAAATTCGTAATCGAACACATCTCCATTTGAGTTAGTGTTGCCGTCATAGCTCCATTGCCAGTTTATTGCAAACTGAGATTTTTCTTCAAATGAAATTATTGGATATACACTGGTTGGGAAATCTGGTGAATGGGTAAATGCAGCCTTTGGTTTTTGGAGCACCTTGATGGCACACGGATAAAATGAGGTGTCTGAACATCCGAAATCTGACAAATAATTAAGCGAAATATCATAGCATCCAACATCATCATACTTGTGTAATAAAAAGCTGTCCCTAAACACGGTAGTTTGAGTGGTTTCGTCCCCCAAATTCCAAAAATATTGGTAGCCCTTATGCCGATGCTCTATCGTCATTACCGCATCATTTTCAGCACATGCTTCCTTTGGATTAAATGCGACAACGGGTTTTACCATTTCGTCTACATAGATTGTTATGGTGTCAGTGCCCCTTTTAGAAAGGCATAAATCAGAAATGCCAACGATAAAATTAGTTCTCTTTGAGGGTCTCGTAAATTGAATTCGATTTGAATCTGAAGTGTGATTCCAATTGAACCTAAACTCATTGGGACCATGAAATCCTCCATACCCGCGAGCGATTAAATAAATGCTTTCACCAGGACACAGTGAGTCGTCTTCAACCGTAATCACTGCTCTGATAGGACTGTAACCACCGACTTGTTGGAAAACAGAGTCGACATAAGTGGGAGTGCCGCAATAGTCACTTACGGTAACATAATACCACTCGGATGTATCTGGGCTGACGGTAATTGTTGGCCCAAAATCTCCAGTGCTCCAAGCGTATGTATAAAGACTGTCGCCACCTATTCCTGACGCAATAATATCGTGTTCATCATACGGGCAAATTGTATCGGGTCTAGGAATATCAACATTTAGCTCATTCCGCACTCTAACTAAAACTTCAGAGGTATCACCTATACATCCATTTTCATCCGTGGAGCTGACATAATAATAAGTGTCCGTTTCAGGATGAACACTTGTACTTACTGATGTGGAAATAACGGAACCCGTAAGTGCGGACTCTGTCCATACGCAGTAGTATGGCGGTGTCCCTCCTGCGGTTGCAGCGGTAATACCTGCATAATTTGTGATGCATATTGTGGTATCTCCAAAGCCAATTGTTTCAATAGAATCAGGGATCCAAACATTAGTAGTTGTGGTGTCCTTGCAATTATTTACATCCGTGATGATGACATAGTTGGTACCTGAGCATAATCCCTGTGCATTAGAAAGAACTTCGCCACTTTGCCACAGATAATAGTATGGAGGAGCTCCTCCTACAGCGCTGGCGCTGGCATCTCCATCACAGGCAATGGAGTTAGGGCATGACACACCAAAGGTTGTATCAATATTTGCGATTAGAAGATCTGGTTCACCTATTACAATAGAATCAATAGTCGAACAGTCCAAGTCGTCCGTAACCGTTACAATGTAGGTTCCAGCACATACGTTGTTATGCGCAGAGTCATTGGACAGAGAGTTATTCCAAGCAAATGAAAAAGGTGCAGCTCCGACCGTAGGTGAAGCATATAATGTTCCTGTACAAACGCCATTACAAACTGGTTCAGTGCCAGTAAGATCAAATTCCACTAGTCCATTGAAATAAAATTCAAGGCTGTCTTGTGTATCCAGATTGCCGCAAACATCTTCCACAAATCCGGCACCCGGTATGATTTTCAACTTATAATTTCCTATTTGTGTAATTGGTGGTGTGAAGTGCAGTGTATATTCCATATCATACGCTCCATTTTGATTACAAATAGGTGAGCCCACCGCTGTAATCGTATGATTTCCACCAGGCCCGCTCAACTGAAAATCCCCAGTGTGGGTTGAATCACACTTAATGTTTTCTGAAAACTTAACGACAAGGCTATCAATAGCTGCGCACTCTATGGATGACGTAATTGAATCCATTTGTGGAGGGATCGTGTCATAAATAACGGCTGTTGATGATGAAAAATCTATGGTAAATCCATAAGAAGTGCCCGTCCAGTTAGAAATATGCAATAAGAATCTTTGTCCAGTACTTACCGCTAAATCAGCACAAAACTTAGAGCCATTTCCAGTTCCGGGGCCATTGCAGGTGCCGGAACCTCCTGCAGGCGTGCTAACTCCAGTTGAACCATTGGCTCCGTTCACACCCCAAGTATTGGACCTCACCATAGCACCCGATGCTCCCGAACTAGTGGATAACTGGGAGCAAGTGCCATTCGTCAAATTAAACAACGTCCAATCATGATCTTGATTCGCGCTTACCGGATTAATAGAATACCGTAAAATACCTGATTGTTGCACGGTCCAGGTGAACCATACGCTTCTTTGTTCAGGTGCATAGCATGTGGAAACATTAGCGATTTCATTGGAATAGTTTCCCATTCCGTTATGATTAAAACTGATTGTAATGGAATCTGAACACACGGGAATTGCACCAAAACAATCTTGATATGTTGGAGTTTGGCTGAATGCACCATACGCACTAATCAATAATGACAAGATGCAAACGAAAGCTACCTTGGTTGATTCCAAGCGAAAACAGAAAAAAAGAAGGTTATTACTCTTAGCCCTCATTGTTGGGTTAATAACGCATCACTCCATTATAATTGTGAATAAAAATACGCGTAGATCATATTTAATCGAGTCTCAGCGTCTCACCGGTAATAATATGGGCTGCATCAGCAATAGCATTATTAGCAGCTAAGTCCACATTTCTATGACCATCATTAAAATATTTAACCGCAATACTCCATAGCGTCTCACCTCTTTCAATTACGTGAATCTTGTCATTGTCAAAGGATGACTCTAGGTTGACAGGATCTGTACTTACTTGAGAATTATCTTCGGATACAGGATCATCTGCTGATTCATTTTCCTTAATGGTAGCCTCGCTCTCCAACTCTTCCTTTTCAGCGCGCATACGAGCAATCTCTTCATCCTGGGTTTGAATGTGCAGCTCCTGTTCTTCTATTTTGGATTTAATTTGGCTCAATGAGTCCGCAGAAATGACAATCTCATTTGCTTCATGACTTTTTTGAGAATTTGCATCGCTTTGCACATAAAGCCAAGCTGCTGAAAGTATAGCCACAATTACAGCTACAAATATTCCCGCCTGCGCAGTATTTCGCTTTTGTCTCAATGCATTTTTTAGTTGTTCAATTTCCTTTGAGTTTTCTTCTGACATGATGAATTGCTAGTGATTTAATTTTAAGAAAAAATATTCTTTTTTTGTTAAACGGCAAATACCAAAAAAAAAAAAGAATTCAGGTTTACTTTGGAAGTTTCAGCTAAATGTTGTGAAAGCCTCTATTCAATTGTCACCATCTCTGTCCAAACCTCGCCATTTATCGCACATGATACCATATATACCATTGCTTTTAGCATAGCGGAAGGATATGTCACCAATTTTGAGTTTGTTGAATTGATAGAGGTATTGTATACTAATTCACCTTTTAAATTGAAAATAGCCAGATCAATACTTCCATTTATCGGCTGGTCGGAAGTAATCATCAATCTATTAAGCGCAGTATTATTGGTTATTTTGACATTCGCTTTATCTCTTAATGACGATGTATTTAGCGTCAGTAGCGAATCAGGTTCTATGATACTTGCTTGACTTTCGAATGTTAACCCGAAAACGCAAAAAGCAATCGAACTAATAATGAAGGCCTCCATCTTCTCACAGCATGACAATAGTAAAACAGATTCTTTTAATCGACCAAGAAAAAGAAATTAACGATGAATGTTAATATGTTTACCCATATACAAATGACCAACTGTATTACCGTTAAACTTAGCGACTCCTTCAAACATTCCCCAAACAAAGTAGCCATGTTTTTCGAGCAGTGATCTGCTGCCAACGTTATCACTTAATAATATTGCCGCCAAATGAGCAGTACCAAGTTGCTCACATTCCCCCTCAAGATGCTCGATTAATTTGGAGGCAACTCCTAGCCTTCTAAAGTCCGCATGCACATAAAATGTAATCTCCTTTACGCTGGACAATGCTGCTCTCCCACCTCTATAATTACTTAAACAAGCCCAACCAGCGATTTGCTTGTCTTGCTCACACACAACAAGTCTATCCGTTGATTCTCGAAGATCTTTAAACCAATTTGCACCTTCAATCCATCCAAAAGGTTCGATATAGGCGTTGGATTGCTCAACAATTCCTTGATTTATAATCTCAACTATGACACTTTCATCATCATAAAAAGCCGGCCGAATATTTAATGAATTTTTCACTTTTCAAGAATATTCAAAATCTAAGTCGAATCATCCTCCTATTTTCATCGACTTAATTTAACTTCATGGAACAATCGACCATTTTTGGACATCCTAAGGGATTATTCGTCCTTTTCTTCACTGAAATGTGGGAGCGCTTTAGCTTTTACGGAATGCGTGCCATATTGGTGTTGTATCTAGTTGCAGAAACAACTGCGCAGAACCCCGGTTTAGGTTGGTCAAATACAGAGGCACTTACATTATATGGCTGGTATGGAATGCTCGTTTATATGATGAGTATCCCCGGTGGTTTAATGGCTGACAGATGGTTAGGTCAAAAAAAATCAATCCTAGTTGGCGGGGTGTTAATCATACTCGGTCAATTTACATTGGCCATTGACGACATTAATGCATTTTACACCGGTTTAATTCTAGTGATTTGTGGTGTTGGTGCGTTAAAGCCGAACATTAGCACAATGGTTGGTGGCCTTTACAAAAAGGGAGATATTAAACGAGATGCTGGCTTTACAATCTTTTATATTGGAATCAATATTGGAGCTCTACTTGCTCCCCTTTTAGTAGGCTATTATGGGGAAAAAGTCAATTGGCATTTGGGTTTTAGTTTGGCTGGTTTTGGAATGATTTTAGGACAAATTGTTTATGTCTTTGGGGGGAAATACCTCAAGGGAGTTGGAGATTCACACAAGGCATCGGTTGAAAGCGCTGAATTAATGAAAAAGCCCTTGAACAAAATCGAGAAGGACCGAATGGTCGTATTGTTTCTTGCTTTTTTAATCATGATTGTTTTCTGGGGCGCATATGAACAAGCCGGAGGATTCATGAATTTATATGCTAAGCAAAGTGTTGATCGCGTAATGTTTGGATATGAAATCCCTGCTAGTTGGTTACAATCCTTGCATGCATTTTATGTAGTTCTAATCGGTGTTCCAATGGCTGCATTCTGGTTATGGTGGAAAAAGAAAGGAAAAGAATCATCTTCCATTTTCAAGATGGCTATTGGTACAATTGTCATGGGTTTTGGTTTTATGGCCCTAATGGGAGCTGCTTGGGAAGTATCTATTTCCGCGCTCGAACAAGCCAGTATATATTGGCTACTACTTTCCTACTTATTACATGTTGTTGGCGAGCTTAGTAGTTCACCCGTAGCCTTGTCATTCATTACCAAATTGGCCCCCATGAAATACGCAAGTTTCATGATGGGCGCTTATTTCGCTGTTACCGGACTTGGAAATAAATTGGCAAGTGAAATTGGAAAGGCTGCTGAGGAGCTGGGTGCTATGGAAGTATTTACAGCGGTTACCATCTTTTGTATTGCCTTTGGTTTGCTCCTTTTACTTTTTGTGAAAAAGCTGAATGCACTGAGTCATGGAGCTGAGGAAGAAACATTAGGAGACATTGCTGAAGTTGAGGCTTAGTCAATAGGCACATACAATTGGACTTTCAGCTTCTTTTAGGTTTCATTCTTGCGACTCTGACTCTGGCTTTCATGCCTGGCCCTGACAATATTTACGTGTTGACCGAAAGCGTATCAAAAGGTTGGAGACAAGGTGTCGGGATCACATGTGGTCTAATTAGTGGGGTGCTAGTTCATACTATGGTTGTTGCCACAGGTTTTAGCCTGATCATATTTGAATACGAATGGACCTATACCCTTCTCAAATATACAGGAAGCGCCTATTTAGTTCATATGGCATATGGTGCATACACTGAGAAAGCTATGCAAGTAAAAATAGGTCAGAAAGCAATGGTAGAAAGATTTATCGAACTTTTTCGAAGGGGATTTATCATGAATGTATTGAACCCTAAAGTGACACTTTTCTTTATGGTTCTTTTGCCGCAGTTTGTTTCTGCAGATCCTATGCACTTTACATCCATGTGGCAAATGATCATACTTGGTGTCGTTTTTATGGCAGTTTCATTCCCTGTTTTTTCTTCTATTGCCATAGTTTCTGGCAGGATTGCCTCACTTGTAAGTAATGATCGATTTTGGTTAATTACCAAATGGATTAAAGTTCTTGTACTAATTTCCTTGGCTATTTTACTACTGTTGTCACAAAAGCCTATATAATATCTCAGTATTCTAATTGTACTCTAAACCGGCGTGTATCTTGTGCATTTGTAATTGTCCTTTGAATGAAATCATTCATCTATGAAATACATACTTAACCTATCTCTCTCAATCCTTTTGTATATGCCCTGCTCATGGCTCAATGCCCAAAACCCTACGATTATTAACATCGGGGACCATATGTGCAGCTGGTGTTACGGATTTGCAACCGAAATCTCTGAATTGAAAGAAGCTTTGCCAGAGTATGATTTCAAAATGGTATTGGGAGGTCTCCGTCCAGGAGGCACAGAAACCAATGAGGATTTAGCCGATTTCCTTGCTCATCATTGGAAAGACGTTGAAAAGCGAACTGGTCAGCCTGTCAATTATGATGTGCTAAAAGACTCAACCCGAGTATATGATACTGAACCAGCCTGCCGCGCAGTGGTAGTTGTCAGAAGTATGAAACCTATGTCGAATTGGCAACAAGCTTTGATCTAGATGGAGAGAAATTTAAAGCTGAGTTTGAGTCGGAAGAAATGAAATATGCCAACAAAGCAGATTTTCAAATATCTAGTGAAATGGGCGTCCGGGGTTTTCCATCGGTTGCGATTAGACATAATGGACAACTATTTACGATCGCCAATGGATTCACAACTTCCGAAAAGCTGATTAAGACCATTGAAAAAATGAAGGCTGAATAGGGCAGCCATCTACTTAATGCACTTAATAAAGGTAAATCAACAGCGGATGCCTATTATTTACAAGCAAAGTGAATTCGACTGTATTAAGTTCGCGGTAAGAAATTAATTAGCCAATCAAATTCTGATCATGATTCACAATAAAACAATCGCCAGAACACTCCTAATAATAGCAACCGCCTCATTAGTAGGATGTGGGGAAGAGAAAGCGGATAAACCGACAAATATCGAAGAAAAGATGGAAAATATCTTACTACAAGAATGGACTGGATCTTTTGGCGGTGTGCCAGCTTTTGATCTAATGAAAGTTGAGGACATTAAGCCAGCCATAGGAAAAGGCATGGAAATGAAACTTTCGGACATTGATGCTATTACTAATAATGAAGAAGCACCAACTTTTGAAAACGTAATAGAAGAGTTGGAAAGATCTGGAGCTGAGTTAGAACGAGCCTTTAACTATTATGGCATTTTTAGCGCTAATATGTCGAGTCCTGAATTTAGAGACATTCAAGCTGAGCTCGCACCAAAAATATCTGAGTTTAGCTCAAAAATCACGCAGAATGAAAAGCTATTCGTGCGTATTAAAGCTGTTTATGATGCCTCACAGATATCTCCTTTAGAAGCATACAAACAAAGGGTTGTCGATTTGACATACAAGAGCTTTGAAATGAATGGTGCTGAATTGAGTCCAGAGAAAAAGGAACGATATGCAGCCATAAGCAAAGAGCTTGCGAGTCTTTATACCAAGTTTTCGAACAACGTTTTGCATGATGAAGAAAATTACATCACCTATCTCACTGAAGAGCAGCTTGGTGGGTTAACCGAAGGTTTCATTAAATCAGCAGCGAAGATTGCAGCCGATAATGGAAAAGAAGGAATGTACGCCATCACCAATTCTAGGTCATCCATGGACCCTTTCTTAACCTACTCAACCGAGCGTGAATTACGAAAGAAAGTTTGGACAAACTACTATTCACGCGGTGACAATGGCGATGAATATGACAACAATGCACTCATAGCCGAAATATTGAGGTTGAGACGCGAACGAGTAGAATTGTTAGGCTATAGCAACTATGCCGAATGGAGACTGCAAGACCGAATGGCAAAAACACCAGAGAATGCTATTGGGTTAATGCAAGCAGTTTGGCCAGCTGCTATTGCCAGAGTGCTGGAAGAGGTTGAATACATGCAGGTTGTTGCCGATAATAACGGGGACGAGATTACAATCGAAGCATGGGATTATAGATTCTATTCGGAAAAAGTTCGTAAAGAAAAATACGATCTTGATATGGATGAAGTGAAGCAATACCTGCAGCTAGACAAGTTGACCGAGGCAATGCACAGTGTAGCAGGTCGATTATTTGATTTTACTTTTACTCCAATTACTGATGGATCTATCCCTGTTTTTCAGGAAGATGTAAACGTTTGGGAGGTTACAAACAAGGTTACCGGTGAGAATGTTGGCTTATGGTATTTAGATCCATACGCCAGACAAGGAAAAAGATCTGGAGCATGGGCAACCACTTACAGAAGCTATTCTGATTTTGACGGAAAGAAAAATGTACTTGCCTCAAACAATTCGAATTTTGTGAAGCCCGCGCCAGGTGAAGCACTTCTCGTTTCCTGGGACGATGCGACTACTTTTTTTCACGAATTTGGTCATGCCTTACATTTCTTTTCGGCCAACGTTAAATACCCTACCTTAAATAGCGGTGTGCGTGATTACACTGAATTTCAATCTCAACTATTGGAGAGATGGCTAGCCACCGACTATGTCATCAACAACTATTTGGTGCACAATAAAACGGGTGAACCAATGCCAGCTGAATTAGTAACGAAAATCAAAAAAGCTTCAACCTTTAATCAGGGTTTTTCAACGACTGAATACTTGGCTTCCGCAATAATGGACATGAGATTACACATGGCGGATCCCGCGAACATTGATATCGATAAGTTTGAGAGAGAAACATTAACGGCTTTGAACATGCCAAAGGAGCTACCCATGCGCCATCGCACACCACATTTTGGTCACGTGTTTTCTGGTGAGGGTTATGCCACTGCATACTATGGATATATGTGGGCAGATGTCTTGACGTCAGACGCAACAGAAGCCTTCGCGGAAGCTCCAAATGGATTTTATGATAAGGATTTGGCAGACAAAGCTGTCAAGTATTTATTCGCTCCAAGAAATGCCATTGATCCTGCTGAGGCATATAGAATGTTTAGAGGACGAGATGCTAAAATTGAAGCACTAATGAGAGACCGCGGTTTTCCGGTAACTAATGAAGAGTAAATTCAAATGAATAGGGTTATTCCGATGCTTGTGGGTTTAGTCATGATAGTGGGAGCAGCTGGTCACATCTTTTCTCCTGAACTTTATGCTCAAATGATTCCAGCATTCTTACCAATGCAATTTGCAAACATTTCTGCTGCAGTTTGTGAAGCCATTGTGGGTGTTTTACTATTCGTGCCAAAGTATAGGGCAAATGGCGGCATAGGGTTTATGCTATTGATGTTCGCTTTTCTTCCTATACATGTCTGGGATGCTTTACAAGATGCACCAGCGGTTGGTTCACCTACAGTTGCTGTTTTTAGATTAGTGATTCAATTCCTACTCATCTATACCGGTTGGTGGATTTATAAATTGCATTTAACGCAGTAAGATGTCCAATAATGACATATTAGTTATTAAGACTGACAGCTAAAAAAATACAGGTTGAATACTTAAATTCAGGATTGGTCTACTAGAACCTATAACAGATTGCGTTGATATTCATTCCAGCACCAACACTAGCGAACAAAACAACATCACCCTTCGAAATAGAATGATTTTCAATTTCACCGCGTCTTACTCTATCTATTAATGTTGGTACAGTTGCTACCGAACTATTGCCCAATTCATGCACACTCATGGGCATAACATTTTCAGGAGCCTCTAATCCATATAGTTTATAAAAACGCTTTATAACACCATCGTCTAATTTTTCATTTGCTTGATGAATAAAAATCTTTTTCACCACTTTAATATCAATTCCTGCCTTGTCCAAACAGTGCTTCATGGCAGCCGGAACATGAGTTAATGCATACTCATACACTTTTCGTCCTTTCATTTTGATGTAACGAATGCGGCCATCAGATTCGGGGAAATATGATTTACCCATATTAATATAATCCACCTCATCCACGGTATGAGACATACTTGCTGTTGCAAGAACTCCCGCATCATTATCACTTTCCGTAAAATCTAATACGCAAGCACCAGCTCCATCTGAAAAAATCATACTGTCTCTATCATGGCTATCAATTACTCTCGATAGGGTTTCACTGCCAATAACTAAGGCTCGTTTTGCTGATCCTGATTTAAAAAAGGCATCTGCCTGTATAACACCTTGAACCCAACCTGGGCATCCAAATAACAGATCATATGCAACACAAAACGGGTTCTTGATTTCAAGTCTATGCTTGACACGAGAGGCCAATGAAGGAACGCAATCGGTCTGTATGGTGTGCTTTGCTACATCACCAAAATTATGGGCGAAAATGATTTGATCAATGGTCTCAGGGTCAATCTTAGCATCTTGTATCGAGATTTTTGCGGCTTCAAAAGCAATGTCACTGGATATTAAATCTTCTGACACATATCTTCTTTCAGCAATGCCGGTAATATCTTGAAACTTCTGAGCAATTACCTCTGGTGTTCGATCAATTAGGTCATTATTTTGATCGAAAAACGTGTGTTGCGCAAAATCTGTATTCTGCTGAATGACCGCAGGTATATAGCTTCCTGTGCCAATAATTTGGGTGTTTTTCATACTACTGAATTGGCCGCAAGGTAACAGGACTGTTCGAGCCAGAAATAAAAAGCAGCTTATTTATACACCCATAGTCTTAATAACCCCAATCTGATTTTACGAATAACTAGAATTCCTTTAGTGCTTCATTAATAAATGAGCTAACAATGGGCAATGATATCCCCGAAGCTTTCAAAATAGCTGCATTCCATTCTCCGCTTCTCCACTCTCCTTTTTTCAGAGGTTTAAAATCATCCGTTTTTATTGGGTCACTTCCATGATAACCACTGATATAAAAATACCAATCATCAACCTTGTCATCGGGTATTGCCAGCCCCATTCCAACACTAACTTTTTTCCTTTGATCAAAATAACCTAAGACTCCGGTGTCAAAATGATGAGGCCAAATTCGTATTTCAGAAGCAATGGCAAAATTTGAGAGAGCCATTTCCAATGTCTTATTCGCTAACCAACGCAGCTGAGCAAGCTCTTTCAGTTGTTCAGGGTCTTTGGCCAAAAACCTATAATCGTCCGTAAGGCTCTTTAAATGAGGAACATCATAATGCAAATCGAAATTGTAATCCTTTTCAATTCCAGCAAACTTTGCCTCACGAGAAATCCAGTTCATGACATCATGATGTCGTGCACCACCAAGCGGGTAACTTGCGCCTAAGCCTGATTTTGGATGAATAAAATCGAGACTATACTCCACGTAATTCAGTGCCAATCGTAGTCCTTCATTATTTAAATCCTGCGTTTCTAAACGCTTTTCATCTAAGATCCAACCAAGGCTCGTATGACTATCATCAGCCTTTGATTTAATAAAGCTTTTGGCGGCAGTCGCTAGATATTGAGCGGCTAAATGAAGGGTTTCGTTCTGGGTCATTATTCTTTATTTGCTTACTTCTACTCCTTTCCAAAAGGCGATGTAACCTTCGAAACTCTTTGCTATTCTACTTGCTTCTGGATAATACCATGCTGCATCTGGATTTTGGTCGCCATTTTCATCTAATGTATAATAGCTTGCTGTTCCTTTCCAATGGCAAAAAGTATGTGTTTCAGAAGGTTTATAGAACTCTGATTTAATTGAATCTGCTGGGAAATAATGGTTATTATCAATCACAATGGTATCATCACTTTCTGCGATTACTTCTCCATTCCAAATTGCTTTCATAATGATTTACTAAAGTTTAATAAGCCTATTGAAGCAATTGGACATTAAACCTTGCAAAGTATATAGAGGAATATTATACAACGTGAAATTGAACGCTGCCAAGTTTCTCTACAATTGCCTCGACTTGAGTGTCAGGCTTTAAAAATATAGCGGCAGTTGCAGCACCAGCCATAATTACATGTCCGGCTTTGATTGGTTCCTTGTATTTAGCCGCTAGTCTGGTTGCGGCTTGTAATGATTTCCAAGGGTCACCCAATATATCCGCAGAAGAACCTTCGGCCACATTCTCTCCATTAAAGGATTGCGACATTTGTAACTCTTTAATCTCCCTAGATGGCTTTTGCCATTCTCCAATGGCGAGACCAATAGAGGAACAATTGTCAGCAACAACATCCTCCAAACTGAATTTGAAATTCTCAAATCTTGAGTCGATGATTTCAATTGCTGTTGCAATTCCATCAACATATTCATCCAAATCTTCAAGAGCCACTTCGCCATTAATGTCTTTTGAAATACGAAAGCATATTTCGGGTTCGGATCTAGGGTGAATGTATTTGGCTAATTCAGCATTGGCTCCATTATCAATTAACATAGTATCCGTTAACCGACCCCAAATCATGTCATGCACTCCCATTTGTTGCATTTTAGCTTTAGAGGTGAAACCCATCTTCAACCCAATCAACTTCTCACCTCTATCCAATCTCTCGGCTATGGCAAGTCGTTGAATTTCATAAGCCTCATCAAGCGTGAATTCATTTTGTTTGGTCAATTGTTCAATCGGCTGAGCCAACACGGCTGCCTGATCTAGTTTTTTAGCTGCTTCTAGTAAATCCATTCCCTATTTATTGTTTTTCATGTCCAAGGCCACATCAACTATCATGTCTTCTTGTCCTCCAACCATTTTTCTTTTGCCTAGTTCCTCTAAAATATCGGCCGTATCAATTCCATATCGTTCGGAAGCTCGCTCAGCGTGTAACAAGAAACTTGAGTAGACGCCAGTATAGCCTAATGAAAGTGTTTCTCTATCCACCCGAACAGGTCGTTCTTGTAAGGGGCGGATTTTATCATCTGCTGCATTCATGAGTTTTTTAAGATCGCTTCCATGTTGTGCACCCATTCTATTCAGGACGGCTATAAGCACTTCTAGTGGGCAATTCCCAGCTCCTGCCCCCATCCCTGCTAAAGATGCATCCAATCGCGTTGCGCCATGCTCCATTGCAACTATAGTGTTGGCAACGCCTAAACCTAGATTATGGTGACAGTGTATGCCAATTTCAGTTTTAGAATCTAATACGTCTTTGAAAGCCTTCATTCTATCAGCTACGTCATTCATCAGCAAAGCTCCTGCGGAGTCAGTAACGTAGACGCAATCCGCACCGTAATTTTCCATTAGTTTGGCTTGCTCAGCCAATTTCTTAGGCTCACTCATGTGTGACATCATTAAAAAGCCACCAACGTCCATTCCTAAATCTTTGGCCGCTGCAATGTGTTGAGCGCTAATGTCGGCCTCAGTGCAATGAGTTGCCACTCGCACAGATTCCACTCCCAATCCACCTGCTCTTTTTAAATCTTCTATTGTGCCAATTCCTGGCAGTAATAAAGTAGTAAGCTTCGCATGCTTCAATTCTGATGCTATACCTTCCAACCATTCCCAGTCTGTATGCGCACCGAAACCATAGTTAAAGCTTGAACCTGCCAGTCCATCTCCGTGAGCAATCTCGATTGCATCCACCCCGGCTGCATCCAAATCAAGCGCTAATTCTCTAATCTGTTCTTTGGTATACTGGTGACGTATAGCGTGCATGCCATCACGAAGCGTTACATCTTGTATATATAATTTTTTCATGTACCTTCCTTATTATAGCGACTTCGCAAGCGTTTCAATTCTTTTTTGAATCATTCGTTCTCCAGTAGCTAGTGCCGCACTAGTCATTATATCCAAATTACCGGCATATTCTTGTAAATAATGCCCAGCTCCAACGACTTTCAAAAGAACTGAGGTTTTAAGTCCCGATTTATGACCTACACCCTCAATAAACACAGGTTTATCCTCGGGTATTTCCTCAAACTGAACCTCTTGATGAAGATCATAACCAGGCACATATTTCTGAACCTCGGCCACCATCTTATGTATGCTTTCTCTGATTGCCTCTTTGTCTGCGAGATCACTAAGTGTAAACACTGTATCTCGCATTACCAAAGGCGGTTCAGCCGGATTTAATACTATGATTGCCTTACCTCTAGTTGCGCCACCTACTTTTTCAATTGCCTGTGAGGTAGTTTCAGTGAACTCATCAATATTATCACGTGTTCCGGGGCCAGCAGACTTACTTGCGATTGAAGCCACAATTTCGCCATAATGAACTTTCGCAACCCTCGATACGGCCGCGACCATCGGAATTGTTGCTTGCCCGCCACAAGTTACCATGTTTACATTATCTAGGTCAAGGTTGGTCTCTGAATTAACCGGTGGAATGAGATATGGCCCAATTGCCGCTGGAGTTAAATCAACCATTCGTTTTCCGAATGGCTTAATCTTATTATAATTATAGTGGTGTGCGTTGGCAGAAGTAGCGTCAAACACGATTTCAATCTCCTCAAACTCGGGCATTGAAATTAATCCGTCAACTCCCTCATGAGTAGTAGCTAAACCCATTCTTTTCGCTCTGGCTAAACCGTCTGAATCAGAATCAATTCCTACCATAACGGCCATTTCTAAAACACTAGAAGTTCGTAATATCTTGATCATTAAATCCGTGCCTATGTTGCCCGAACCAATGATTGCCACTTTTGTTTTTTTTGAATCTGTCATTGAATCAATTGAGTTTAAGATCAATTTCCGAAAGATACACTTACAGCTCCTAATCCTTCTATATCAGCTTTAAATTGATCACCTGGACTAACTGGAACCATGGGTCCTAATGCCCCTGATAGAATTACATCACCTTTTCTTAGAATAGTCCCCCTTTCAACCATTGTATTAACTAGCCACAACGCAGCATTCATTGGATTATCCATACAAGCACTTCCTTGGCCTACAGAAGCTACTTCACCGTTTTTAGTCATACTCATATTACAGTTAACTAAATCTATATCCTCTAATTTCACCTTTGATTTACCGACTACAAAATGGCTCGCGGAAGCATTATCAGCAATGGTGTCG